>SBBK01000079.1 GCA_005240025.1 archaeon | reverse complement strand
TTGTTATCCTTTCAAGTCTTCTTGAAAACAATACGACGCCTGTGCCGCCCAGGTGTATCTGGATCCGCTCCCCGTCAAGTTTGTACTCGGCTGCGAATTCGTGGCCCATCTTTTCCATTGCCTCCTTGCCGCTTTTGACGCGTTCTGCCAGCATCGGCCGGATTGGCGAAAACAAAGTAACGTGAAAGTTTTCCAACCCTGCCATGTTTTTTTCTGCAACAGATTCGGCTACTCTGCCGAGGTCAGAGCAGACATTGTATGCTGCTTCCAGTCTCTCCCTGTTTTGTTTGGTGCCGGTGTATGCTATTGCAAGGGCGTCCATTACCGTGTTGTCTGCTATGCCAAGACGAAGAGTCCCCATGATTATCTTGAGGATAAACTTTGCCTCCTGCGGTGTGGCATCGTTTAACAAACTAGATATGTACTTCATTTTCATGTCCTGGGAGCGCGGGCCTTCCAATTTTGCAATTTTCAGCAGGGTTTCATAGACCCGTCCTGCAGTTATTGGCTGGACCAAAAACGTGGTCTGGGTTTTCTGCTCCAGTACCTTGGCTGCCGCATGCCCAAGGTCGCCGTCCTCGACAAACGCGTCATAAATTTTTTTGACCGGGATGCCTGCAGATTTTGAAATGGCCCTGACTGCGAGTTTTTCTGCAACACCCAGCTCCATTCCCTCGTAGTCCGGCCGAATTTTACCCTGGATGAGGTAGACCACCTTGGACACGAGCTCCTTTGGGGTTGATTGGAACAATTCGACCAGGTACTGTGTCAGCTCGAGCCTTTTTGTGGTGGATTCCATTTTCTCAAAGGTGTCAGAAATCAGCGAAAACTTCAACGGGAATTTTTATCCGCACCTAAAATAAAAGCCGTTCTTATTTTTTGAGGCAGGTTTTGATCTTGAGTGTGATTTCTGCGTCCCTTGCGGAAATCCTGGAGTAAAAGTCTGCCAGCTCGTCATCGTTTAGGAATCTCTTGTTTTCTGCCAAAAACCTCTCAAAAAACACGCCCGCGATATATCCTACGTAGAGACCGTATGCCAGTTCCGCAGTCCCGGTGATTCTGCCACTTTTTGTGGCAGAAAGGACCATGCTGGGGTATTCCAGGGAATAGTCGATTATTTCTGTCAGGTTTTTTTCTTGGATTACGTCCAGTGGCATTTTTTATGGTCGGGTTGTTTTCTATTTAGCACCTAGATGTATCTGAAAATTGTCCTTTTCGTCGAATTTGGCATGTCTGCCACCATTGCAAAATTGTGGGCAGGGTAGTCCTGCTTGTATTGTTTCATAAAGCTCCATGCAACATCATGATTTCTAAACTCGGTGCGCAACCCGTCGAGTGTGACCTGCTCTCCCAGGATGTCAAAGGTCACGATGGAGTATTTTTCTGGCCTCCCGTGCGGCCTTGCCTTCAAATACCACGTAAATGCAAACGCCAGGACTGCTGCCAGCATTATTGCGCCGCCGGCTTCCCTGAAAAATGATACTATGGCATTTGGCACGATCTGGCCCAGGACAGTTACGAAGGCATATGACAATGCGACACCGATCATTGCAACCAGAGTTTCTCTGAATGTCACAATCTGACTTGCAATCCCTTACTCTTAACCTTTTGGAGTTTCAGGTCTCGTCAACTGCAGAACAGAATCTGAACTCTAGTCTGGATCTTCGTACTTTTTTTCGCCGGCAGATCTTTTGGACTCAAGCGGTTTCATCTTTTTGGCCAGACCGGAAATGACTGCCTTGTATCCTTCGGCATATTCCAGCTCGGCAGGGACCAGCGTGGCAGGGTGTATGAAGCCCTGGCTTCTCATTGCAAGTGCTTTTCTGGTAGCAATCTCTCTGACATAGTCCCAGTCGGGTGTGGAAAATCCATCAAACGGTCCTGTAAATTTCCCGTCGTGCATTGAAAACACCAGCGCCTCAACAATCGGTATGCAAAAATCAATCGATGCCGCAGTGTTTATCCTGACCGGCATAAGTGGCATGTGGTGGCTCCCCCTGGTGTTTCCCGCAACATAGTGCGGGTTGTTAAAGACGGATCCTAGCTCTTCTGTTGCCGGGAAATTCTTCTGAGTCCTGACAACAGCTATCGGGTCGTCCTTTCCCACATATGTTCCTGCAATGTTGTGCAGTCTGTCGGTAGAAGATGCAAGAATCGGCTCCCCCGTTTTTGTAAAAACCGATGACACAACATATCTTCCAGGATACATGAGTGCTGCCTCCAGTACGGGCTTGTCCTCCCATAATACCAGCTCGGCAATTTCACCTTTTTCCACATCCATGATATTGAACCTGACGCCGGCTGCCAGGGACCTGTTTACAATCAGGCCCGTGTTGCTAAGCGCATCAACAAACAATCTGTAAAATGGATAGTTGAATGCGCCTGGCTCCGTCTTGTCTGCTGCAAGAACGGTAAATGCCTCGTTTGGCCTTTCCTCAAATTCCAGTTCGGCGACTCCCGGGCCCATGCCCTTGACGTTTCCAGAAAAACTGTCCTTTAGCAGGTCCTGGCCTGCCCCGTAGAGACCTTCGGCTTTTGCAACCCTGGTCCCCTCCTCAAAGGCCTTCCATGCCAAACCGTGAAT
The DNA here is from genome assembly GCA_005240025.1 of archaeon. Lineage (GTDB taxonomy): Archaea > Thermoproteota > Nitrososphaeria > Nitrososphaerales > Nitrosopumilaceae > Nitrosotenuis. The sequence continues at coordinate 284 of SBBK01000079.1, read as the reverse complement.
TTCAGAACTGTCGACTCCCCTGGTGTGCGACATTATGATGTGGACGTCATCGCCCGAATACCCGATATAAGAATCCAGCAAAAGGCTGCCGGCGCTCTTGACGGTCCGCCTTACCGCGTCTAAAAGCCCGTCACTTGGCCTTGTGTGACCTCCAATTCCTCCGACATCGGCCTTGATGGCAGAGACTGTGACCTTCATGAATTTTCTGGCTGCTTACTTTGATTTATGTGATTGGTTTGGGATTTTCACATCACCAGTCTGTCAAACCCAGCGGAAATATCTCC
>SBBK01000211.1 GCA_005240025.1 archaeon | reverse complement strand
TTTGCTGTAGAAATCCGTAGTAAATTTAGAGTATTTTTTTGCCCCATCAAAATCCGAATTTATCAGGCTTGATCTGGTGAGCTCAAGTCCAGCTTTGACAACCTCGCCTGTTGCGTGTATTGCCATTCCATCCTGCGTTTGTGCCCATGCGGGGTGTAGCAAAAAAACAAATGCTGCAATTACAAGCAAGATGCGCACATTCAATATTTGATTAGGAACAGCTAACCGTATTTAAAGCAGGGATGCATTCCAAGAGCATAGAATGAGGCGTCTCAGTTTGACTGAAGGTTGAGTGTTGGTGTTGTGCCACCCACAATGATTTCTGCTTTTTTGATCCTGCTTTTGTAGAACTTGATTTTTTTTCCGGCACTAGAGATTACGAATTTGTCAACATATACCAGTGTGAGCATCTCTAGATTTGAAAGAATTTTGTAAACTGTAGATGTTGAGATTTTTAGCTCGTCAGATATCTCTTGAACATCCTTTGCTTTTGCAATGATTGAAAACAGAACTCCTCGAGCAGATACGCTGGCAAGAGCTTCGATAATTTGTTGTGTTACATCATACTGGTTGAGCTGAAACGCAGTGTTTTTGGTCATGGGTATCAGTTTGGTGCCAAGACCAGGACGGGTTCAGGTTTTTTTATGCTGATATCTGCTTTGCTGATTCTGCTTCGGTATATTTTGAACTTGCGTCCCTTGTCAGAGATCATCCAGCGCTCCACATGGACGAGTGTCAGCTCCTCAAGATCGGTAAGCTTTTTGTAAACGGAGCTAAGGGGAATTTTGTATTTATCTGCGATTTCAGCCGCAGTACGGCCCTGCTTTATGAGAGAAAACAAGATGGTCCTAGATTCTGCATCTGCTAACGCCTCAATTACTTTTTGAGTGACGTCATATTTTTTTAATTGTGGTAGTGTGAATTTTCGACCCAAGTTGATATTGATGATTATTTCAGCATTTAAATAAAATGTTATCGTTCTTGTTTTATAGAATGAGAACAGATAATGTAAATTGGTCAGTTTATTGCGGTGTTGTTTGTTTAATTTTGTCCGGGTTGAATTTTTGCCACAATACTCCCAAGATCAAGCCTGCTGCAAGCCAAAATACAGATACGGTAATGACAGAAGATATCCTAAATCCAGATATCAGATCCTCAGGCGCGGTGATTGGATCTGGATTCCCAGGCATTACAAAAAACATCGCCGTCATAAATGCACCATAACCAATAAACGCAAGTAATTTTTTGTCAATTCTTTTGTATAACTGGTAAAAACCCACTGCTGCAAAGCCAGAAATTGCGATAAATGCGAGATAGAGTGTCTGTCTTAGCACGATTGTTTCTGGATCACCCACCGTCGGCGGGTTTGCAGGATATTTGACAAACGGAATGACATACACGGTAATCCACATTATCAGTGCAAGAGCTAGTGTTTTTTTAACAAAGTTATTCCCTGGCAAGACATTTCTTGAATATGCTAAAACTACCCCAAACAACGAACCGACAGATGTGCCAAGTATTGCGCCTGCAAGGATCTGTCCCCCCTTTTGCCATGCGCGATACGAATAGTATTCAACCCAGAAATCAGGAGTGTCTGCTGCCTCTCCTGTTGCAAACATGTTTTTGTTTTCAATTCCTATTGCAGTATCTAAAAATGGCTCCACCATGAACAAGTTCAAAAGGCCATGGATCACTCCGGCAGAGAATCCGGACAATAACACAATTGCGATAAAAAGGGATGTCTTCATGATGAGTCAGTGACAGGGAAATCCTGCTGCATGCCTCATATCGTGTGTCAGCTCGTGTATGTATAGATCTGCAAACGCCTGCTCACCAAACACTACACTGAATAGGTGCCCCTGATCATAGCCGACCACAAACAGTCCAAATACAAACACTGCAGCCAACGCGACAAGTGCGATTTTTGGAACACCTGACTTGGAGACTGTGATCTCTTTAGAATACGACATTGTGTTGATGTCTGCACGAATGTATTTAAGTTCTTGGATGAATCATCCAATATAAAAATGAACACGCGTCAACAGGTACAGATTTTACAAAACACAGTATCAAGAAAGGGATCTACCAAAGTTTTGACTTTTTCGATTCCGCACGTCTTCAAGGCATTACAACTTTTGCACAAGGAACAATACGTAAGCAGAGCAGATTTTTGCAAAGAACTGCAGATGGGCGAAGGTGCAGTCAAGACAATGATATTGCATCTAAAAAAAGAATCCATGGTAGATTCGACAAAATCAGGCACGTTTCTTACATCCAGGGGAAAAAATTTTGTAAACAGGTTACTTGAGATCATTCCTCTCGAGTGCCAAATCAAAAAATGCTCAATAGCTAGAGGCAGATTTAACCACGCCATTCTCTTGAAAAGATATGCGTTTGCTACAAAATCAGGTATGGAACAAAGGGACCATGCTATTTTGTATGGAGCAACTGCTGCAACCACGCTTCTTTGCAAAGAAAATCATCTTGTATTCCCAAACGAAACGGTCGATTGTCTCCGCAATGACCCAAAAACAAAAAATGCCATATCAACAAACATTCATCCAGAAAATGGCGACATGATAATAATCGCATCTGCTGACGATCCATTTGTTGCAGAGATTGCTGCAAAAAATTCCGCGTTATGGACACTTGCAACACATACAAGATAGTCGGAAACTATTTGAAGTGTAGAACTTTTACCAGTTTGTGGCAAAATATTATATCGCAATCCCAATAGCTATCGGAATTATCGCAGGCATATTTTCAGCAGTTTATTTTGGCAAAACGTCTCCAGAAGGCGACTTTACAAAACGGGAACTTCTTGAGGGCGGTTCCCCATATGTGGGAAACCCCTCCGCACCCATAACAATAGTAGAATTTGGCGACTACCAGTGCACGTTTTGCTATAAATTTCACGGCTCCAGCCTCAACACGATAAAACAGGAATACATAGTGACAGGCAAGGCAAACCTGGTCTTTAGGGACTTTCCGTTAAATGGTCCAGATTCTGTTCTGGCAGCAGAAGCTTCGCATTGCGCAAAGGACCAAGGCAGGTTCTGGGAATACCACGATCAGATATACCAGAACTGGGCAGGCGAAAGAACTGGCTGGATAAACAGAGAGTCGTTACAAAGATTTGCGCAAAACGCAGGATTGGATGTGGAACTGCTAAACGTCTGTCTTGATGACAAAAAATACACCCAACAGGTACTCAATTCATACAAATTTGGACAAGCGATTGGGATATCTGCAACACCGTCATTTCTGATACTGAACGGAGAAAAAATAATCAAAATTACCGGGAATCAACCAATTGATGTTTTTAGAAAAACACTGGATGGCATCTAGGTCACCAGCTACAGCTGACCAGTGCAAATTTGATAATGAATAATTTGGTATTCCGAAGTTATAACCAAACTGCTTAATATCGCACCAATATGGATTCAGTTAATGGGCAAAATCACCATAGAAAAACAGGACTCTGTCAAGATATACAAGATTAAAAAAACGCTTGACGAAATTTCCCGCATAGAGGGCAGGGGCACGGAGCTGATCTCAGTCTACATCCCAAAGGGCAAACAGCTCCACATGGTAATCAACAATCTGAGGGAGGAGCAGGGGACGGCAGATAACATCAAGTCTGATCTCACCAGAACCCACGTAGTAGATGCTCTCTCGAAGGTCCAGCAAAGACTCAAGCTCTACAAAAACACACCAGAGCATGGCCTGGTGGTGTTTTGTGGTGCGCTTCCTCCAGAGGGCGGTGGGCCCATAGGAAGCGAGGTGATCAAAGTTTGGGAAATCGAACCTCCAAAGGACCTTTCCACATTTCTGTACCGATGTGATGATCATTTTCATGTCGATATCTTAAAGGACATGCTAAAGGACGAAAACCTGATTGGCTTTCTGGCAATAGATACCAAAGATGCAGGATGGGGGCTCTTGCATGGAAACAGAATCGAGGTTCTAAGGGAGACAAGCTCAGGTGTGGCAGGAAAACACAGGCAGGGCGGCCAGTCTGCCAGAAGATTTGAAAGACTCAGAGAGATGGAGCTCACCTATTACTTTAACAGAGTAGCGGAAACCACAAAAGAATACTTCATAGACATTTATCCAATTAAAGGCCTCGTGATATCAGGTCCCGGTCCAACAAAGGAGGATTTCATAAAATCAAGCTACCTGGAATACCGCCTCCAAGAGATGGTAATAGCCACCCTCGATACGTCGTACTCTGGTGCGGAGGGAATCCGCGAAGCGTTTGTCAAAGCACAAGAAGTTCTGGCCGATTTCAGACTTGTTGAAGAAAAAAAACTGGTGGAAAAACTATTCCGCGAGATCAACTCGCATTCAGGACTTGGGGTTTACGGTCTAAAAGAGATAATTAATTTATTGAAAAACAATGTCGCAGATA
>SBBK01000006.1 GCA_005240025.1 archaeon | reverse complement strand
GTTACTACCAGCTTGCCTTTCATCCATGGGTGCGGCTCGCAGTGGTATTCAATTTCGTGGGGCTCTGTGAACAAAAACTCGTACGTCTGGCCAGGCATGATGACCCCGTCTGAGCCAAAGTTGCCGCTGTACGAGTCGGATGCCCTGTGGTCTGGCGTTACCGTGTGCGGTGTATCATCCACATTTTCCCACACAACCTTGTTGTCCACACCAAGCTGGATGTTTACCAGTTTTGGAACAAAGTTATCGGCCTGGTCCGGATTGCCGGATCCTTTGATCATCTCGATTTTTTTTGTCTCAACCGGCTCCAGTATTCCATGTTCTACTTTGGGTTTTGCCAGCGATTCTGGAATGTAATAAAGTTGATAGTACGCAATGCCAACTGCAAGGCCAACAATCATTGTCATTATTCCGATTCCGTATGCGTGGCTTGAGGTCGGTTTTATGCTCAACGTTTTGTGGTGATTTGTGAAAGTCTAATAAAGCTTTTTTATTTAGATTCCGGTTTTGGCGCCGTTTCCTTTGGCAGTTCCCTGACAGTTTCTGATTTTACTGAGGCATGCGGCTTTTGCGCTATTTCCGGCTCAGGCACAGGTGGTGGTGGAGGTGCCTTCTTTGCCTCACTTAGAGCATACCTGTACACATGGAAGAGCCCGGCAAACACGATAAGGATCAGGCCGGTAAAGAACAGCGAGAGGTTGTTCAGACCGGTTATTGCGGCATTGTATGCAGCAATGTTCAGGTAAACCTGAAACGCGATCAGGGCCACTATTACCCAGTTGAGCCATTTCTGTGAGAGGTGTATCTCCGCCACTTTCTTTGGCCCCCTGTCCTTGTTCAGCTTGGCCTTTCGTTCTGCCTCCTGGGCCATCTTTATCATCATGTAGCTGAATCCAAACCCAAGCGGCACCAAAAGTATCATCACAAGATACAGAAATATCGGATCAATGACCAGCCTCTGCACCAGCGGAATTGTTGTATCGGACGGTATGTAGAACCCCCAGTACGTAGTCACCATTATTTGCGCAATTCCGGTTATTCCGATGGCAGTAATTATCGGCCTGTCCTTCCATGAGAATTTCTTATATCTGTCGATAAATGGCGTAAGCAAAAGCGAGCCTATGAAAAGGCCGGGCCACAGCACACCCGTTACAAACTTGTCATACTGTGTCCTCAAAAACGCATACAGCCCTGTCAGGTACCACTCGGGAACCGTGATGCCGGGCGGTACCGTCGGCTGGAACTTGAAGCCCATGTCTATCGGGAAGACACCGCCCGTGATCAGTATTGCTCCAGAGATTGCCATCACCATCGGAACGTCAAACACCAGAAACCTTGGAAAGTGTACCGCCATCAAGCCCAGCATTACGAGGGGCAAAATAAAGACGTGCTGCGCGTAAAACCTAAGCACAAAGTCGGTAAATCCGGAACCAAACATGGCGTCCCTGATGGTGGGCCCTGCAATTGGAATCGAGTTGGTGAGCGATGCCGCGATACTAATTGCAAGCTCTGCGCGCTCACTAAATATTATATCGTAACCGGTAAATGCCTCCAGAATTGTGACCGTTCCCAGTATTACCCCCGTTACCCACAGGACCTCGTTTCTTATCTTGTACCTTCCGGAAAAATACTGGTAGTACATGTGCAAGATTGCCAGGAGGACCATTGCGTTTGATCCGTGATAGTGTATGTTTCGTATGTGAAATCCAAACGGAACCACATTGTTGATTTTTGCTACACTGTCCCAGGCTCTGTCAAGTATTGGAAAATAATAAAACATCAAAAGTGCGCCGGAGATCCCCAGGATTACAAACGTGACAAATGTCAGCATTCCCAGGAAACCAAACGGGCTCACAAACCTGGAGGGAAATGAGAACTTCATTCCAGTAAAAATAGTTCTGTCTATTCCGTCCCAGAGCCAGTAAAAGAAGCTTACCGCTCCCGTGCGTCTGTTAAGCGAAACGGCCATATCCTACCACTCCATTTTCGTTTGGTCCCCATTTTGCAGGCAAGATCCACAGATCGCCTTTTGCATCTGCCTCCAGGTCAAGTTTTGCCAGCGTGTTCGATGGTGGCGCCTGTAATGCTGCAGGACCTGCAAATGCGGTCCCAGTCAGAGGATTGTACATGCTCCCATGGCATGGGCACTCGCCCCTTTTTCTGCCCTCCTGTGGCCAGTACTTCCAGAGACACCACAAATGCAAACAAATCATGCTGTATGCCCTGAACGAGCTTGCATCGTTTTTGCCTCCGCCCAGCTCTTCTGGCAGCCTGATGAACTGCCATTTCCTAAACGCCTCCGCGTCCAGAACGCTGTCACCTGTCTTTGGGTACGTGATGACTTCGGCAGAGTTGACCGGAAAGGTGTTGATATTGGCCTGGTTTCCGCTAGGCAGAATCACCGGGACCTTGTCGAGTTTGGCCGTGTCCGGGTTTGGCATGAACTTGCCCCACGGGACAAAAGGAGCAAAGGTAAGTGCCGTCCCTGCCGCACCCATCAGCTTGAGAAAGTCCCTTCTAGATAGCGGGTTTTCTGTCTTGGCGGGCATTCACTCTGCGTCAAATGCCCTGTAAAATAAGCGTTTTTTCGATCTTGCGCTTCGTTGGACATTAGAATGCGTGATGAAAAAGGCCTGATTGCGTTAAAAAAAAGTCTGGTGGCTCGAATAAAACGCTTAAATCAATTCGTGATGCCTGGGCGGGGATAGAAAATGGCAAGGGCGGAAGGGCCGGCGTATCTGCATTGCCAGATGGTGACCGTCCACAATCCGATTAACGCGACCGGTGTCTCTGTGACTTTTGGGTCATTATGATAAACGACGCAATTCCTATCGCTATTGCGCCTGCAGCCCCCAGGAATATTGCGGTATTGTCAGTTTCAGACTCTGGTAGCTGCGTCTGTGTTTTTCCCACCTCAAAGAAAATC
>SBBK01000026.1 GCA_005240025.1 archaeon | reverse complement strand
TGCCCCATATATCGTCATAGTTGAGCCCCGCTGCCTTGACTTTGAAGACCACCTCATTTGGTTTTGGTTTTGGATCGGGGACCTCCATCACCTTGAGAATCTTTGCATAATCATCATCTGGTGCATATTCCTCGTAGACCAGTGCCTTCACAGTTGAGGCGCATTCGTACCCTTCTGTTAACTTTTCGACGGGATACAAATGCATGCCAGAGACAGAATGGAATCACAAGTAATCTTTTAATAGATCAAAATATTCTCATGAGAAAGTTACTTGACAAAAAAAGAACAGAAAAAGAAAGCCGAAAAGAAAAACACTCCCGGGAAGGAAAAAAAGGCCAAGAAAAAGGGGAAAAAACAGACCAGGGGCGTTAATATGGCAGATGACGGTCTGGTAATAATAGACGAACAAATCGAGGAAGACAAAGAAGCTGAGCTTGAGGCAAGAAAAGCATACTTGGAAGAAGCAAGGTCGCAAGAAGTCGAAGACTAAATCTTTATCCCATACTGCCGACCATAATATTGCATGCGCGCCCTGTGTCTCATTTCTATCAAACCTGGCAAGACAAACAAGGTCATCGAGTCGTTACGCAAAAAGCGCAAGTTGCTAAGGGAGATATTACCAGTTACCGGCCGAGCCGACATTTGCGTCTTGCTTCAAGGCTCAATTGACGAGATTAACAACATTGTTATTGATTTTAAAAAGATAAGAGAGATCGTCTCAACTGAGACCCTTATGGAAGTAGAGGTTGATATGGGTTGGTAAAGGCAGTAATTCTGGTCAAATCGCCAAAAAAGCTCATTGCCGCAAAGCTTGGCAAGTTGGATTATGTATACAATTCATTTCCGGTGAGCGGCCAGTTTGACGCAGTGGCATTTGTCAAAGTGGACGACCTCTCACAAATAAGGGAAATAACTACCAAAATCCAAATGATCCCGGGTGTTGAGCGCACAGAAACAATGCTCGAAATACAATAAAGCATTTAATGCTGTATCTCATAGTGATTGTGTGAATATAAAACGGGTCGGAAACGTGATTTTGGCGGTAAAAGACCTAGACAAATCCATTGTTTTCTATCACGAAATACTGGGCCTGCCGATAAAAAATCAAAGAAGAACGTGGGTCGACCTAGGTCAAACGGGAGGGCTGCTTAGCCTGCATCCGGCATCCATTACGTCGGATCACAGCTCAAATAACATGGAAGGTGGAATAGTCATTGGGTTTCTGGTCGGCGACGTAAAATCCGCCCTTGATGAGCTTAGATCAAAAAATGTCAGAGTTCACCGTGAAATTGTAGACAGGGAAGCTGGAAAAAATGCCATAGTCTTAGACCCGGACGGCTATTTGGTATCGCTCTTTGAGCCAAAATTTGCAGACAGAGACCAGCAAAGCTCAGGCTACCACGGATTTACTCCAGCCTAAAGGGTTTTTGTTATTTTTTTAATTATTGCTGCAAGTGATTTCGCATCGATATCAATTGAGACATAGTAAAACATCCTGCCACGAGGTATGCAAACGATAAACACTTTTTTGTGTCTAAACACCGCATGGTCAAGCGAGCCAAGTATATCTGATTGCGAGTTTCGCAGCGTGATGAGATTTGAAATTATGAAAAATTCGTTTTTTGCATTTTCTTGATCAAGTAGTGGCTTCGTACCGGGACGGATGATTCCTGTCAGCGTTCTACCATAATTGTTTATGGCGCCGACATACCGAATAGAATCCGATATGCCGAGTATCTTCTGACAGGTTTTTCTATATTCAAGAACGGACTCGCCCCATTTTTGAGCAGGAGTTTTATTCATCAAACGTCATTTCGTGCTGAAACCCTTTAAAGAGTTTTTGAATTTTTGTAATTAATGTCTGCCTCTTGTCAGCTGTTCAATGCGTCTCTTCAGATCAAAATTTTCTTTGCGCAGAATGTCCAGACTTTCCTGAAGTGTATAATCGGCATTGTTGGGATTTGTTTTGGGGTTTTGCAGCAAAGCGCCAGACTTGAACAGGTCTGAGGCGTAGCTGTGGTAGTTGTTGTTAAACGCATGCAGTTTTGCGGAAAACGCCGGGCTTTCTTTGAGCAATGTGTCCTTTAGTTCCGCAGGATTGATGTTTGAATTTGGCGCCAGCGGAGGGTATCTTGGTCCATCAAAGGGGCTGAGGCTAAACCCAAACGGATAACTTCCGCCCACAAAACGTCTTGTATCTGGAGTCATGATTTGTACCTGGCATGTTCACTATTTTTGCTTTGGCATTAGGCGTGAAATATACCCCCGTGTAAAGCCCGGGTCATTTTTAATCAAATTCAGCTGATCGCTGATCCTTATAGCGATCAGAGATCGCTCAAGATCGTCATGAGGTTTGACCTAAAGCACTGCATCAAGTGCAAGCAAGGCATCAAAATTGGCGATCTTCACAAGATTGTCATTTATGTAGTCCAGGACAGGCTCACAGACCATCACTATGAGCATGTGGAATGTCCTGACAAGTTTACCATTTAATCGACGTGTTTGTATACTGGATAAACTTCGCCTGTGTCTCGACGATAATTCCACTCGTCGGTTTTCCACGACATCTTCGCAAACGATGTTTGCATTGAAGGGTGTATTCTGGCATATACGTCATCGCCAATTAGGATCTGGTTTGGTTTTGCCATATTTTGGATCTTTGCTGCAATATTCATGACTGGCCCAATTATGTCAACGTGTGATTTTTTTGCGTCTGAACCATACCTGACTATCATGTTTTCGCCATAGTCAATGCCAACTTTGATTGCGAGGTCCGGGTAATCGTACTGATTCAGTATGGGATTTATGCCGTTTTGAATGACAGATATCATAGATTTTGCGCAGAGTACTGCACTGTCTGCCGACTGGAGTTGGTTTTCTTCCGCAGGGAAGTATCCGATCACGGCATCCCCTACAAACTTGAGTACATAGCCACCGTACTGACGTATGGTTGTTGCCATCTCCTGCGCAAAACAGGTGATAATTATTGCGACTTTGTCCTCCGGCAGCTCCAACGTAATGTGTGTTGAACCAACAAGATCCACATACAATACGACCATTTTCATCCTGGAGGAGACGTGTTTTCTCAAGAACACATCGGATTCGTCCTCTACTGGCAAGTATTCGTACCCGCTCTTTAGGGCGCGCCAGACTCTGCTCTGGGTTTCTTTAATCAGCGTCTCAAAATCCACCACTCCGTTTGTGGGCTTACTTAGCATCATGTCGATTATGCCATAATCCTTTTTGGCGGCCTCGGCAGTCTTTTTGGAGTCGGTTTTTGTTTTTTGCGTGTCTTCTGGAACGCTCAATGTTTGTAATCAGTCCAATGGGAAACTGGTGCCGCAGGAAGGGCATCTTGCCCTCGCCCCTTTATAAGCGCCATCATAGTACTGCGTGACCTCCACATTACATACTGAGCACAAAATCCTATTAATAGACATCTCCCAGTCGTGCCCTGTTTTGTATTTAAAACCAGGAGATGAACATTAGGCATTTTAGGCTCAAGAACAAATGTTTTTTGTGCGCCTTGGGAACAAGACACAAAATGAATTCCTAAACGAACTGGGCCAGGAAGCCACCAGAATCGGCCGGCTGTTTCAGGAAAACATGTCTCAGCTCATCACGCCGGTAGCAATCCAAGTCATGCTTGGCGATACAACCATAATCAACCAGACCACGTTTGACCCACAAAAGATCCAGGAGTTTTATGGTAAAATAATAAACCGGCTTTCGACATGGAGTACAGAAGGCACATCCATTACAAACGACGAAGATCTGAGGCGCGTCTTTGTAAAGCTGGAGCGAAAAATAGGCAATTATGTGCTTTTGTGGCACCTCTCATTACAGTATCGTGCATTGCTGTACTACAAACCCGACAGCAAGGTCCAGAAAATCCAAAAAGAGCTTGGCGAATTGATGGATCGCACAGTAGACAAGGAAAAAGAGCTTGCAGATCTTGCCGACTCGATGATAAAAGAAAAATTAGAGGCGCTCGGGTACGGGACTCTAAATGAACAAAATCTTTTCGAGGCATTGTACAACGACGAGCATCTCAGACAGGAAATCGTTTCGGAAATGGACAAAAAAACCGATTTTGACTTTAAAGCAAAGGACAAAAGAAAGAAAGAACTGTTCAAAGAACTCGACAATCTTCTAATTGAGACGTACCAGACAACATCCGTTCTTCTTGATGAGAACAGGCTGATTGCAGGAGAGGAGGGATGTCTTTGCACCATCGACCTGGATTTACAAAAAAAGAAAACAAAGAGGGCGATATTTGATCCAAAGAGAATCCCTGCAGAAACGAGACAAAACATTGTGAATTCCCTTGGCGAGATAATTCGGATTTTATCGTACTGAGAAATTCTTATATTTATTGCAGACATAATGACTGAAAGAACGTCAAAGGATCATGAACTAAATTTTAGTTCAAGGGGAGAATGATCCTTTGACTAATTATGTACGATCGCACCAAATGTATTTAAATAATGTGCCCAAAATCAGGCAGTAATCACGTTTTTGTAACTTCAGTCACATTGGCTAACAAGAAATTAAATATAGCAAGACGGCTGCGATCAATTCTAATGAACCCCACCTTTGCAGACATTGTAAAAATCAGAAAATCATACAGCAACATAATTCGCAAAACTCCGTTGTACTACGCAGACACCTTTAGCAGAATGTCTGGATCAAAGGTGTATCTGAAGGCAGAGTTTCAGCAAAAAACCGGCTCCTTTAAGCTTCGTGGTGCATATGCCAAAATAAAGTCGCTAAACGC
>SBBK01000193.1 GCA_005240025.1 archaeon | reverse complement strand
CCCTTGGCTCAAACAGGGAAAAGATTCTCAAGTCTTTTGATCATGCAATGAGTGATTCCGAATCTGCAAAGAAAAAGCTAAAGCAGCTAATCAAAAGAACAAGCGCCACCATGGCCGGTGAATCAGTCAGTGCTGCAGAGAAGATCGGATCCGTGAAATTTTATTCCACAATAGACGAGGAGCTGGATGAAGAGTTTCATATTGTGGTAGGAGAGGAGGCAATAAGACAGGACACCTCTTTAATTTATTGTGCATTGATTGTGAGGGGCACCGGAATCAAGATAATTGTATTTTCAGGGCAAAAGGCCACCATGGTCTTCAAGGCAGGAGATCTGGTAAGAGAGATATCCGCAAAACTTGGCGGCTCCGGTGGCGGGGATGCAAGGTTTGGGCAAGGCGGTGGAAAGGACGCAACACGGATTTCTGATGCCCTTGAACATGCACGAATGCTAATCAAAAAGACAGTGAATTCATGATAGACTGGAATAAAATTGAGGAAAAGTGGAGGCTCGGATGGCAAAATACAAAAGAGTTTGAGGCAGAACCAGATTCGAGACCAAAAAAATTCATTACGGTTGCATACCCGTACCCAAACTCACCCCAGCATATCGGCCATGGCAGAACCTACACGCTGGCAGACATTCACGCGCGTTTTTGGCGCATGCGGGGCTACAATGTCTTATTTCCGATGGGCTTCCACTACACAGGCACGCCCATCCTAGGCATGGCAAAACGAGTTCAGGAAGGCGACAAGGAGCTGATTGAGAATTTTGAAAAGATGTATCACGTTCCGCGCTCCAAGATATCAGAATTTGTTGAGCCGGTCAAGATTGCAGATTATTTTCATGCAGAGATAAAGCAGGGAATGATCGAGATGGGGTATTCCATTGACTGGAGACGCGAGTTCACGACAATCGATCCCGTCTACAAAAAATTTATCGAGTGGCAGTTTCGCAAGCTGAAGGAGATGAATTTGGTGGTGCAGGGGTCGCACCCCGTGGGCTGGTGCCCCAAGGACCAAAACCCCGTCTCGCAACACGACACGCTGGGAGATGTGGAGCCGGATTTTACCGAGTACATTTTGATCAAGTTCCATTGCGATGGGCTGGTGATTCCGGTAGCTACGCTGAGACCCGAGACGGTTTTTGGCGTTACAAATCTTTGGATAAACCCCTCAATAAAATACAAAAAAATTCAAGTGGATAATGAGGCATGGCTTGTCAGCCCCGAGTGTGCGCGCAAGCTGGAGTTTCTTGGCAAAAAGATATCACATCTGCATGATGTTCAGGGCGCCGAATTTGTTGGCAAAAATGCCACGATTTTTGACAAAAAAATAGTTCCTGTTTTGCCGGCAAGCTTTGTCAAAAGCGAAAACGGCACGGGAATAGTCATGTCAGTTCCTGCCCATGCACCATTTGACTACCAGGCGCTTGTAGATTTGCGGAAAAACGGTGCCAAGCAAATCCAAGAGATTGCCGCTACACTCAGACCGGTCTCCGTAATCACAACAGACGGGTTTGGGCCCATTCCCGCAAAGGAAGTAGTTGAGCGCCTCAAAATCCAGGACCAAACCGACCCGCTGCTTGAGGAGGCCACAAAAGAGGTCTACTCTAAAGAGTTCTACGGTGGAACGTTAGGAGAAAATACAGCCCAGTTTGCAGGCCTCAAGGTTTCGGAGGCCAAGGACACCATACGGGACTGGCTTGCCAGCTCCAAGACCTCAGATATTTTGTTTGAGCTCAATTCCCCGGTCCGCTGCAGATGCGGTACAGAATGTGTCGTCAAGATCCTAAACGACCAGTGGTTTTTGAATTATTTGGACGAATCCTGGAAGGATAAAGCAAATGCGTGTTTTGAGAAAATGAGCATTCTGCCAAATGAGATAAGGACGGAATTCAACTACGTCGTAGGATGGCTCCGGGAAAGGGCGTGTGCAAGACAGCATGGACTCGGAACGCCACTTCCATGGGACCAGGGCTGGATTGTAGAAAGCCTTTCAGATTCTGTGATTTACATGGCATACTATGTCTTGGCAAAATACGTAAACGGCGGCCAGCTTGTAGCAGATGACCTGGCCGACGGATTCTTTGATTATGTGATGTTGGGCCTTGGCAACGCAAGCGATGTCTCATCACGATGCAAGTTGCCAGAGGAACTGGTCAAAAAAATACGTGCAGATTTTGTGTATTTTTATCCAGTTGATGCAAGACATTCCGGTCGCGACCTTGTCCCAAACCACCTGACTTTTTTTGTCCTAAATCACGTGGCAATATTTCCGCAGGAAAACTGGCCAAAGCAGATAGTTGTGAATGGTTCTGTCCTCATGGACGGCAAAAAAATGTCAAAATCCATGGGAAACATTGTTCCACTAAGACAGGCAGTGAGGGATTATGGCGCAGATCCGATAAGACTGGCAATAATAATCTCTGCAGAATTGTTGCAGGATGCTGATTTTAACCTAGAGTCAGTAAATGCTATCAAAACAAAGCTTGAAAACATGCTTGATGAGTCATCTAGGTACAGACCTGCCCAGTTTCCTAAAACTGAATCCGAGGACGGCTGGATTTTAGCCCGACTCCAGAACCGAATAGTACAGGCAACAGCCGCAGTTGAAAAAATGAGGCTAAGGGAGGCATTGCATGTGATTTTGTTTAGCTTCGAGTCTGACCTTCAGTGGTACAGCCGTAGAGTGCAGGCAAAAAACAGGTCCGATGTCTCCGGCATCCTGTACAAGATTCTCAGCACCAGAACGGCGTTGCTTTCGCCCTTTGCGCCCCACATTGCACAGGAAATGTGGGAAAGGCTTGGCTACTCCGGATTTGTTTCCAAGTCGGCATGGCCCAAGGCAGAAACTGAAATTGATCAGAAACCAATCCAGGCAGAGGAACTTTTAATGTCCGTGATGGACGACATCAAAAACATCCTAAAGGTAACCAAAATAATCCCGCAAAAAATAACCGTGTATACGGCAGATGCCTGGAAGAACATGGTGTATCAGAAAATTGTCCAGAGCATTGTTGGCGGCCAGACAAACATCGGTGCAATAATCAAGGATCTCATAGCAGACAGGGAAACTGAAAACGTCAAAAAGGACCCAGAATTTGTAAAAAAAGTCGTCAGCGGTATCCTTACAGAACCGGCAGAGCTGCGAAAGCTAAAAGCCGAGATGGCACCGATAGACGAATACAAAATCATATCATCAGAGCTTGGCTCGCTTGTGAAAAAAGAGTTTGGAGTCGGGTTGCAGGTGTTTTCCGAGTCCGACCCCGCAAGGTACGATCCAAAAAACAAGGCAAGGACTGCAAGGCCATTTAAGCCAGCCCTGCTAATCGAATGACAAAAAAGTCTATTTATTAGGCAACGGGAAATGCGAAGCAAATTGAAAATAGCAGTAGTTGGAGTTGGCGTGGCCGGGGCGTACCTGATTTCGCGGCTCAAAGATGACCACGAGGTGGTTGGATTTGAGCGCATGACTGAGGAAAACCACGATTCCATTTGTGCGTGGGGCACTTCACGAAAAGAAATGAAGGAGCTTTGCGCAAAATCTGGAATTAATTTTGATGATTTTGTGATTCATCACGGCAGGGACATGCACGTTGACATGAACAACAACCAGCGATTTGACATCAAGTTAAAGGGACTGGTCACTTTTGATAAAATAGGCCTCATCAAAGAAATGGCAAAGGGAGTCAAGATTCATTATGGCGTCGTGCCAAAACTCGAGGATCTGGAAAAAGAATTTGAACTGATCGTAGACT
>SBBK01000073.1 GCA_005240025.1 archaeon | reverse complement strand
CTGATAGACAAAGCAAAACCTGCAAAGTAGATTACAAAATTTCTAGTAAAAGGAATTTGAATTTTGTAGTTTTTTAGCAATACAGACCACCTCAGATACAGAAAAACCCAGCTTGAAAAAATTAGCGGAATTATTAGTAAGAGATATTCTATTTTAAAATTTTCAAGTTTTTTTGCAATTAACGCTAGGTCGGAAAACAACAGAATGATTGAGTATATTCCAATCCCAGCAATTGTAAACAGAATTAATTTTTTTGTAAGATTCATGGTCAATAATACAATGCATTCACTGGTTTGACTTGAGGATTTTGGCGTATTTTGAGTTGATTTTATCTATCATGTTAAGAATCTCGTTGTCTACAAGTGGCAGATTTTGTATCACACAGTGACCGCCAATAAATCCCGGAAACATTTTAGGTCTGTTTTGCAAGAATTTGTGGATTTCGTCTGCAAAAGTCCACATCTCGTCATATTTTACGTTGTGCTTCATTGCAATCATATTACTTAATTGTGAATATGTAATCAGCCATCCATAATACGATGTATCGCATACAATTTTTGCTAGCTCAAGTGTCACTGGATTTGACATTTTTTGGGTTTTAACCCCAGCATTTTTCATTATTTGTGAGAATTTTTGTGATGCCCATTTTTCATTTGGTGCGTCTGGCTCGATTCCGTAAAATTTTGTATATCTTTTAAGGTCAAATAGCATTCTCCTGTGCACACCACGTGTTGCACTGTAAATTACTGGAATTGGAAGTTTTTGCTGGATTTTTTTTGTGGTGAGCGGCTTTATTGTACTGTGAATTACTATGCACTTTGGCCGGAATTTGTTATAAAGCCCAATTACGATTTTGACAAAGTTATTTGAGAATGGGACGCACACATGCATAAACGAGGTTTCAAGTTTGGCATATTTTTGAAACTTGCCGACATCCATTTTGCTTTTGTCTACATCATAGCCAACAACCAGGCTATTTTTGGACAATAATTGCATGATCGGTGAGCCAATTTCGCCCAGACCGACAACGATGTCCTTTGTTTTCATTGTTCAAATTGATGATTTTTTTCTATGTTATTATTCTTTCATATGATCAAGGATAACTTGCAACGCGGCATCAGAGATTTTGTGCTCCTTGTGGGTTTCGTCAAGATAAGTGTAAAAGTTTCCACTACCGAGTTTTGCTAGCGAGTCTTTGATATTATTCTCGTATAAAAGATGCCTCGTTCCAGAAAAGCAACAAGGGTCGTATTTGTTGAACATCTGGACTAGTTTTCTGTCCTCGCCATAAGAAGACATGATGTACAATTCTAGATAATTGGCAATTCTGTAAAATTCTGGCAACGTTTGTTCGTAGTCTCCTATCTCGTTTTCAAGTCGGAGGTGTGTGGGGAGTGATCCTGAAACAGAGTATGTCTGTGAGATCCTATTGTCTATTGCAGAATAAATGACTCCCGTCCATCCCCCTCCAGACAAGCCAACAAAATAATATTTGGTAAAATCATATTGTTGGTCCAAATAATTGAGTGAGACAGCAATTGGTTCTACAAAATATTTTATTGATGAGAAATTTTGCGAATCTAAAAATCGTAAATGGTCATGTGACTCTAGTTTTATGGGTCCAAGGTCAGTATCTGTTATCCATGGTTGGTTGTTGTCTCCCAAAAGCGGCATGGAAAACGCCAGTACAGAATATCCTTCGCTTAAGAACCGTTGGATGAGTGGTTTGCCATTAATAAAGCCCCCATCATGGCCTTGCTGATATACTACCAGTTTATCACCATGATTTTTAGAGATAAACAAATAGGCATTGGAGGAAACATTGTGCTCCATGATGACTGCAAGTGCCTCGATGTGGTCTAGGTTCTCAAGATCATTGAACCTAGCATCATTGACGCTTTGGACACTGGGCAACCAAGTTGGAAATCCTTTGTCACGCCAGATATAATTAATTAGTCGGCTTTTTGTGTTTGACAGATCGGTTTGACTTTCAATGCGAATTAATGATTTGGTGTCTACTTCCGGGAGATCATCCAGTGTATTTTTGTCAATTTTATCAAATATCGTTCCAAATGGGTTTTTGTTAAGCATCATAGAACTTGTTTCCATGCCAACAAAAAATGCGGCGATAATCGATGCTGAGATTGCTCCATAAAGTATACTTTTGTTCACTCTAAAGACTTCCTTATTTTTTAAATATGTTTTTGCTTATATGATCAGCTAATTGTTGTTGCAGCCTTGCCAGCTCGTCTGATTCCAACTGTGTCAGTTTTTCATTTTTGGATAATTTTAGGAGGATGTTAGTTATTTGAAGACAGATTGGTAAAGTGAGTTCAGTATTTTGCAATAATCGATACAATGGCGGATTGGATTCAAATGATATTTGTGCTTCAGTTTTAAACGCCGGACTTTTTTTATAATGGACATATCCTATGAAAACCAGCAAGGGCATTCCCACACCAACTATCATAATAATGTAAATTGAGAAGGTTGGAAATATTGTCTTGAGAAATGGTGCGTTTTCAATGGCGAGATAATATGTTACGACCAGCGTATTGATTGCGGCGAAAATGAACGCAAAGTAAGTCGCCCACCCCTGCCTAAAATAAAACCAGGCTCGAAATGGCAGGTTATTTTTCATATGGAT
>SBBK01000021.1 GCA_005240025.1 archaeon | reverse complement strand
TAGTCAGGAACCTGTCGCCGTTTTTGTCAAACAGCTGTGCCTCGACCAGATATTTTCCGGCAGCCAGTTTTTCTGAAAACTTGTCATCTGTTGGAAGCGTTCCACTTGATCCAAAGCACTGATCAAAAAATGCGCCCTGTTTGACTGCCTTTCTTGCAACAGACACATCATAAATTGTAATGTAGAGGTTGCCGCAGCTAAAGTCTGGGTCGTCGACAAAAACTTGGGCGTCAATTCTTTCAGATGTCGAGTAGCTGCCCTTCATTTCCGTGATTTGAATCGAGCTCTGTTCACGTGACGACACATTAACAATTGGCTCCACAAGTGATAGCGACAAGACAGCGCCGCCATAGATAAACGAAAACACAATAGGAATTACAAACACAGTTACAACTACCGAGGATGCCAATATTTTTTCCAAGCTGTTGCGTACCTTTATAGATTTGGCAGCACGTGATCCCGCCGGTCCTGAGAATGGTTGCCGACAGTCGAGACGCGGTATCTTAAATACGGCGAACCGGCGACTCCATCAGCCCACATCTGCTTAGAAAGATCCGGGTGTAGAATAATGTCGAATAAGTTAAATCGTTGCCATCCAAATAGGCGCTAGATGCGATTACGAAAATTCCGGGTCAGGGCATACAGGTGCATTCACGATTCTGGCGAAATCAGGGTAGGCGACCTGGCAGCATTTGTGGGCAGAAACGAGAGTGGCAAGACGACGATTTTGCAGGCATTGACTCTGCTCAACAAGGACGAACGGTTATCCGACCTTGACCTTTGTGACGAGATGACAGAAGAGCTCAAGTCGCAGGTAGTGCTTGTCGAAGGCGACTTCAGCCTCAGCTCATCTGAAAGCAGGTTATTAAAAGAACGGTTCCCACACCTGCCCGAGATTACCTCTTTGAAGATTTTTAGAACAAACAAGAATCCAGATGTCCAGTATGATTTTGGTACAATCAAGCTAAAGGAAGAAAAAGACAGAGCTCTAAACTCGTGGGAAAATTACACGGAAAGGGTTCTCGATTTTATTTCAACCATACCCAACCACATAAGAATCCAGTTCGATACCAAATTCTTCGAAGGCCCGGCCCCAAGTGACAGAGAAACATTCGTCAGGGAAATGACGGAATTCAACAATACGCTAAACATGCTGGCAGCAGACGAGCCTCAAATTCTAACAGAGTGGTCAAACTTTTATCAAGACATAGACAGGACGTACAACGATCTTCTGGTTGGAACGACCGAAAAAACTGCACTTGAGAATTTCATTTTGGAGCATCTGCATCCCAGATTTGTGTATTTTTCAGACTACAAGAAAATTTACGGAAACATAAACTTGGATGAATACATCAAGGAAGTAAAAAAACCCGAGGTGACCGAGTTTGCAGAAGAGTTTGACAAAGCAGAAACGGTGCGAAACCTGTTTTATCTGGCAGAGCTTGACACAGAAAAACTTGAGGAATATAAAAATAGCCCCCCCAAGCTCATCAAGCTTCTAAATACGGCAAGCAGAAGGCTTACAGACAGGTTGAATCCGGCATGGAAGGGAGATCCAATCCATGTAGACCTACGATACAACCCAGGCAACATAATGAGTGTCGTCATATCGGACGTCCACAGGGACGGAACCGTGACCAACACTGGACTCCTCAGCAGAAGAGCAGAAGGATTCAAGTGGACATTTTCTTTCATCGTAAATTTTGCCGCAGAGACACAACGAGCCGAACTAAAGGAGGCAATTTTACTCCTGGATGAGCCTGCACGAAACCTGCACCCTGCGCAACAAATGGGAATTTCTGATCTTCTCAGAAACCTGGCAGGATCAAACCAGGTACTTTATGCCACACACTCGCCATTTATGATATTTGATTACACGCCTGGAAACCTTTTGGTAGTAGAACTGGACAAGAGGAAACACCTAAGCAGAATTTATTATGACTACTGGAATGCAGACGATGCCACGCTCATCCCAATTTTGTACGGACTCTCAAGAGGTCTTGTCAACTCGATCGTAGACAGAGAGATTGGAACCAACTCAAGGCCAGTAATAATTGTAGAGACCATGTCGGATGCAATGTACCTTAACGCCTTTGACAAGTTCCTTGAGGACCCAAACATCTCCATGAACCCCCTAAATGTAGTTGCGTCGTTTGACAAAAACTCGGCATTGCCACTTGCCATATTTTACAGAAACCACGGCCACAACGTTTTTGTCATTCTTGACAACACCGTAGAGTCTAAAAACATCGCAAACCAGCTCAAGTCCAACGAGTTCAGCGATACGCAGATAATTTATCTTGAGCAGGGAGGCAAACCAATAGAATCAATCGAGGATCTTATTCTTGTAGACGATTATCTGCATGCAGTAAACCAGACGTATGAGATCAAGCTTAGAAAGGAGGGCTTTCGAAACCTTGCAAAAGAAGACGTTGCTCTGAAAAACAAAAAAGGAATAGTTGAAAGTCTCCGTTCAATCTGGACCGAGCACAAAGATGATGGTTGGAACGATTTTGACGTAGAAGAGATTGCAAGATACATCTGCGAGAAGATAGCCCTAAAGGAGGCAGACTTTTTATCGGATAAAACAAAGGACCAGTTCAGAGGACTGTACAGGCTCATTGCAGAAAGAATTAGGCAGCAGCAAAACATTTCAGCCCACGTGGGCCTCAGCAAATACCAGAGAATCAGGCCGCGCTAGGTTGCTAAAGTATTTTGCTTATGATTGGTTCCCAATTTTCAAAAAGGGTAAGTAAATAATGTTCAGCGTGTCAGGTTTTATTATGCATCCAAAACACGTCGTGTTTGGAACCATTGTTTTTTTGGCCTTGGCGGCTGTATTTGTGAGCACGCCGGCTTTTGCAGAAACCGTTGCAAAAAGCACGAGTTTTGAAAAAACCATGCTAATCGAGTTTGTCAACAATGAAACCGTTGAAATAGATACGATAAGAATTTGGCTTGGAAAGGATTCAGGTGCATTCAAGTCCTTCAAGACCGAAAAAGGCTGGACTGGCACCAGGACCCCGCAGGGGGTGCTGGTTTTTTCATCCGAGGATCCCCTGGTGCCGGCAGATTCGGTCAAAATTGGGATCAAGACTGAAATTCAAAGTCCAAGAGTAAACTGGAAGGTTCTGGATGCAGGTGGCAACCAGCTTTCTACTGGAAAGGTCACACAGGAGCAGCAACCGGCTCAACAAGAGGATGTGCGGGATCAGGTCACACAGGACGCTGGTTCTAGCATCGATGACGCAACGTTTAGAATAATTCCCAAGTCTCCGAAAAATGGCGACAGTATTAGGATCATTGGGGACGGATTTCCCCCCAATGAAAAGCTAGACTTTTACATAGACAGTGAGAGGCTGGATGATTTTGCAGCAGACAAAACAGGGCACGTTGTTGGACGAAGCAAGATTCCTGTGACAAAGGCAGCAGACAGGGTTGATTTTTCCCTGGTTGACCAAAGTGGAAACAAGAAAACAATCAGCCTGCGAATTTCACAGGCAGAAAGTCAGATGATCGACACACGGGGACAGCACCTTAAAGTTACAACGATGACCGAACTGGCAGAACCCGGAGACCGCATAACGGTAGGCGGTACAGGCGAGCCTAGCAGCACCGTCGTGATTAGCTATTCAGACGCATCCGGCAAGAAAATTCAGGAAATATCTGTTCCTGTCGACACCCAAGGAAATTGGTCATATGAAACCATCGTATCACAGGACGCCGAACTTGGCACAAGAACTGTAAAGTTTACCGACGGCAAAGATACGGTGACAAAACTGGTCAGCATTTCTGTCTCAAAGACAATTTACGTCACGTCATCTGCCATACAGTACAGCGCCGGAGAGAAAATGTCGTTTAATGGAACCGCCGCGGCTGACAAGCCGGTAGAGGTCGTCATAAAGGACCCCGTGGGCAAGGAGATATTTTCCGACATCCTCCAACTCGACAGCACGGGAGCAATAAACTTCGAGTATTCCACAGATGTGGCATCGCTGCACGGGACATATATCATACTGATGACTCAGGGCGAGGACACGGAAATTCTGCGTATCGGCCTTGGCGAACTTCCAAGTGAGCAAATTGTCGCAAAATTCGACAAGCTCAACTACTCTACCTCCGAAAAGGCAGAACTGACGATAGAGGGCGTTGCAAAATCAAACATCACAATCCTGATAATTGATCCCTCCGATAAGGTCAAGGTTTCAGATACGGTAACGCTTGGGCTTGATGGAAGCAGTACATACGAGATTGACTTGACAGGATACAAGTCAGGTGTTTATTCCGTGATTCTAAAGCACCTAAAATCCCAAGTCGAGGTGGTTTTTGCTGTCGGCTTGCAGTATGGCTCCGGTGAAATAAAGATCCAGTCAACAAAGCAGACGTATGCGCTCGGGGACAGCG
>SBBK01000015.1 GCA_005240025.1 archaeon | reverse complement strand
CTCTCGAAGATGCTGGAAAAAATTGGCCTTGATTCCACACCAAAAGAGATAGGATCAGACCTGGCCGAAAAAACCAGGGACTACTACGGCAGAAACTTTGCCCAGACGCCGCGGATGGTAACAAACAGGGGCTGCGTCGAGCTCAAAAACTCCAACATCGACGTAATACAGATAATTCAAAAGGGATGACAATGCAGGATTATTCCATATCTCACTGGGGGGCGCAGGACAAGTTCCAGGCCCACTTTATAGTCAAAATAAATGCAGACTATCCGGCAAAATATGTGGCAAAAACCATACTGAAAACCGAGGGCCATTTTGGCGCAAAACAAGTCAGCTCCGTCAGCTGGGACGGGGATGCACTGGCAAAAAGCCTCAACTCGGATGATTCGCTAAACGAAATGATTGCAAAACAGTCCGTGAGGGACGCGACAATTTTTGTCGAGCCATCGGAGGGCGGCGTCCGAATTTACAGCAAATGGAGGACTGAAAACGATTTTCAGATAACAAAAGAAATGTATGCAATATACAACACGATTGCGGCCCACGTGCGAAAAATCTAGGCCCGCCACCAGTCCAGTGCCATGTATGTCCCCCTGGAGCCATGTGGAATCGCAAAAATAAACTGTTTTTTGACACTGGCAGCAAGCCTTCCCGCAAGGACAACCCCTGTTGACGATATGGTGTCCCCCTTGTTATACACCTGAACCAGATACGGGGCGTGATCAATTCCGGGGCCCCTCTGGTATACTGCAAAGTCGCACCCGAACTTGATGCCCGGGTTTACGATGTATTTTTTTTCCCTAAAGTCGCAGTACACCAGGTATTTTTTGTCAAAGTTGTGGTATTCTTTTCTGCATATCTCGAGGAGCTGCTGTTTTGATACCTTTTTTTTGGACTGAAATACCGTCAGCCGGGATTTTTCCAAAAGATAGTATCCTTCAATCAGGTCCAGGATGAGCGGCACGTTAATCTCTTCTGGCTTTGGCTTTGCCATCCCTATTGGCTTGCCATAATACGTGTCTGAGAAAAGTTTTTTGGCTTGCTTTTGATCCCACACTATGATCCGGTTTTCTACCAGCTCGCCCTGCATAGGTGTGGTTTTCATCATCGGTTAAAAATTTTTTTGCTTTTTGTATCCCTACAGACTCAACGCAAGCAAAATGAAAGAATCTGATACCTGCTGGCACTTGTCCGACATCTCCTCGATTCCCTGAATGACGTCCTTGACAAGCATCAGCTCCTTTGTGTTGCTAATCTCATCAAGTGCCTTGATTGCAATTGTGCGGTACTTTCTGTCAATTTCGCGCTCTATCTTCTGGGTTTCGTGTGCAAGCTCGATTGCATTTGAGGCGTTTGTGTTGAGGCCCCGGACTATCTCGTTTAGCTTGTAGACTTCGTCAACCAGAAGATCAATCAAACCGGAAATATCGGCATCCAGCCTGGAGATTTTGAGCGTTGCCGGCTTGATGTTTGAGAGCTTGAATGCGATTCCCGTGATGTAACCCGCAATCTCGTCCATGGTGTATGCTGTATTTAGGAGGTTTTCGCGGTTCATGATGAGGCCGCCAACATCTGCCACTTCGCGGGTTATCTTACGGCGGAGGTTTTCGACCTCGTCTTCAATACTTGTTATCTGCTCGTTTGTGGCCTTGATGCCGGCCCTGTCTTTTTTCATGATCAGGTCAGTCAGTCCTGCCAGCTCGCGGGCGGCGTTTAGAATTCGATTAATCTCATCTTGCAAAACGGCAATTGCTTTTCGCTTTGCCTGTACCTCCAGCTCCCCACTGTACATCCTTTTCTTAAAAAAGGCATGGGATTAATTAATCTTGCATGGACTGATTCTGTGTAATTGACCAGATGCATGATGGTCTTTGAGGATCTGAAGGGAATCCGAAGATCATGTCAAAAAGGAAACGGTCGGGGGCACAAATTCAGGCGGAAACTAAACTCGCTGCCCCAGCGAATTTCAAAGACAACCACAATACATAGCGGGAAGGAATTCCAGTCTGCTTTGTCAATCCAGGACGCACCAGTATGGACTGTCCGGTATGCGGAGGGATTCTCCAAGCGGACAGGCAACACAGGCGAAAATTGTGGTGCAGTAATTGTGGCAAGTTAATGGACCGCTATATCGTCGCATCCATGAACATCGCTCGCAGGGGGCGGACTAGGTTTACCCATCCAGGAGGGCTTCCAGATGAAGCAATGAAGGGGAACCCGGAATATCAAAATTCAGTAATCCTCCAAGTACATGGAAACCAGTTAGTTGAGGCGACCTGATGCAGGTCTTGCAAAACATCTGCCAGGCCTCGTCAATTACACAGAACCCATGGGCTGGGTGACCTTTTTCTGGTTTTTGTAAAGTGCGATTACCTCCTGATCTGTTGAGGCGTCCTCCGGGGCCTTTTCATCCCTTATCCTGCCTGTGAACCTGGGGAAGCGCAGCGCAAGACCGCTCCCCCTTCTGATTGAGCCAAATGCCGACTTGTGGACCGGGCTGAGCGTTATCTCGGAGGCGACCACCTCGATTACCGTTTCCGGCTCAAACCAGACATCCGGCTCCATGCCACTTTCTATTCTTGGGTTTTTCTTG
>SBBK01000174.1 GCA_005240025.1 archaeon | reverse complement strand
GTAGAGTCATTTGCCTATCTAACCGATAGAATACTTTTAAGCCTTTCGTAAAAACCCAACACGAGCCCGATCTAACCTTTATAATGAAAAATGAAAAAGATGGAGGGTTTGCTTATGGGATGGATCTGCTGTACAGTTTGCCTTCTAGGGCCATCTTGTACATTTCTGCGACATATGGGTTTTCGCCTGGTGTTTCTGCGCCCAGTTCGACCAGTCTAGCATATACTCTTACAACATAAGCAAGAGCACCCATGAATGCTACGACTACGCCCATATTGAACATCCAGTGGTTTGGTACTGCGAATATTTCTTCTACGAACCAAAAGTGCCACATCTCATTGACTCCAATTGTGAACATGGTTGCAAGGTAACCTAGAATGGTCATCTTGAGGCCGGTGTTCATCGAGTTGTTTGGACCTCTGAGTACTGGTACCTTTCTATCATAGATTGCAACTGAGCCCCAGCCTAGTGGCAGTGCTACAAAGTGAGAGTAGAGCCACCAGTGTGCAGGAGTAAATGCCGAGTCTCTGATAGAGGTTTGGTGTAGAGAACCGTCTACGAAGTTATCCACTTCCACGGATGCTGCAGTTGATCCCATAGCAATAACTATCATCCAGATCTTCTTCAGTCTCTGGATTTCAACTTCTTTTGGGACTAATGCTGGCATCTGTGCCATAGTCATCAGAAGATATATTCTATATATAAAACAAGAGTTGATTTCGGGCGCAATTTACTGAGATTTCTATAGAAAATCTGTAAAAATATTATGATTTTTTAATAGATATTAGCCTCGTGAATATAATTTTACATGTACGTGATCAGGCAGTAGGAATGTTGAACATTAATGTATAACAATGAGATCCTGTTTTGGGCCGATGAACACATAAAACTAGGTTGGGTAATAACGGTAAAACATATATCAATCTATGTTGAGACGGTGATTAATTAACGGGATAACTATGGTCGACAAAAAAATATTCGTAGCAGCACTCGGAGTGGTTCTTGCATTGGGAACATTTGGTCCTAACTTGGCACAAATGGTTCAGACTGCAGAGGCACACGGTGTACAGGCACAACTACAGAGTCGTTTCATAAAAATCGAGGACGAGTCATTCAGCAGACAATCAATGCAAACAGGAGAGGAACTAACCATATCTGGCAAGTTTGTGAGTCTGGTTGAAAGAGACCTAAGAGGCTGGGTATCCATATTTACCGAGTCCACAAACGCAGGTAACAGATGGGAGATTCAAGCGCGAAGCCCGCCAGGAAACGTCTTCGATATAGATGGCAACTCAGTAGTCGAGTACGCGGTTACTGCCAAAGCGCTCGAGCCAGGCGTATACCACGTTCACACACAACTCAATGTTGCCAACGTTGGACCAGGATTAGGCCCAGGACAAACAGTAGTAGTTACTGGTGAACACATACTCAAACCAATTCCATACACCAACATTGCATATCAGTGCATCATTATTGGTGTTGGCTACGTGATCACATTTGCAACTCGCCCCTGGCAAGTAATCTAAACCAACACACCCCATCTTTTCATTTTATTCAATGCCTCCAGAGAAAGGACTTTATGTAAATCTGGATCAGTTTGAACATGATTTGGCCTGGGATGGGCGATCCTTCAAAACGAAAAAAAACACTCAAGTACCTCATCATGACTGCGATAGTAGGGGCCGGCGTTGCGGCTCTGAGTTCAGGCATCCAAGGGTGGGTTAACACAGATAATCCGCTCAAAGCATGTATAAGCGACGACATCAATTACAGGGTCTCTGCCACCCTCGAAGTGTACATCGATAAACAAAGGCAGTCAGTTCCGGCAAAGGTCGGCTTCAAGGACGGCTGTCAGAGAGCACTGTACACAGAAACTGATGATGGAACCATTCATGCAGCCTGGAAAGAAGAGTACCCATTTGAGATAGGACACTTTCTTTGGATTTGGGAGTTTCCGCTGCGAGAAATGCAGGAAGACAAATCAAAGATGTTTGTGGATGGAAAAGAGTCGCCTGAATTCATTCGAACGCCACTAATTGACGGGGCACATTATAGGATCGAGTTCATCTCAAAGGCGTATGACGAGTTCAAGGACCGCGACTTTGCACCGCCAAAGTGACGACACGGTGATGCAGGTTCTGGTGTTCGTATTTAGACCGGATTTTCTTGGCCTTGAAATGGAGTAAATACGGCAGATGATCCACATTCTGGGCAGGATCTGATTTCAGATCAAAGCCACGTCGCTAAAGAACAAAAGTGCACTAGAATTTTAACAGTCACGCCAGTAGAACGAATTTAAAAAGAATGAAAAAAAGAAAGTTTTACCAGTACTTTCCGTTGTCGGGTATCAGACCGATACCTTCTCTCTCAAAGTGTCTGTCTAACTCGTCAACCCATCTTTCACGGTTGTCTTTGTACGACCACCCGTGAACTCTGACCCAGTAGGCTATGATTCCTAGTAGGAATATAGTAAACATCATTGTGCCAAAGATGTAGAGCATGACATCATAGAACAACGGGTCATAGTTTGGTCCTAGCTGTCCGAATACGGTAGACAGGATGCTGAATACCGTACCAAATAGTGGAGTCATTGAATTTACCAACGCTTAATGTACGATATATACATTTCTTTGATGACCAGAAACCGAACAAGATCGTATCCAAACTGGGGATGATCTGTACTACCTGAAGTCCGGGGGTCTTCTCGCCTGAAATATAATAAAATAGGAAAAAAGAGAGATGTGGTTATCCTCTTCCTTGTGCTGCATATCGACCGGTACGTCCCTTTAGGAAGAATGCTGCTGCGACTCCTCCAAAGATTGCGCC
>SBBK01000142.1 GCA_005240025.1 archaeon | reverse complement strand
TCTGGTCATCAGCGACGGCGATATGGGCCCAAACATACTTGCGCATAATCGTGGCATAGATTCAATTTTTGTGACAAACCAGTTTCGGCCAAAATTATGGAAGTCGCATTTTTATTTTTATCCGGGCCTCCGTTTCATCTCAAAACAAATCTCCAAGGCAACAAAAATCGTTGTTGCCGATTCCCCCCCGCCACATACGATATGCGAATACAATCTTAATTTCCCGGAAGACATCAAAAAAAACGTAATCTATGCAGGTCATTTTGCATCAGACAAAAAATTCATCTCAAATCAAAAGACAGATCTTGAGAAGCTGCTTGAAAATAACGAGTTTGGTTACTGGATGCGTACAGGTAACAAATCCACAAACGAAGTAACCGGACAGAAATACGAGCAGATTTTTGCATCTGAACAAATGAAAAATGAAAAAAGGGTTATCTCGCACGCCATAAACGACCCAAAGATAGACAGGGTGATTGGAAAGGATGGAAAAACATACTCCGTTTCCGAAGCTCTGGACAGGAAGGTAGATTGGATTCAAATCAACATAGGATTTCTGTCAGAACAGCAAAAAGACACAGTCCTTGGGCTTTGCAGCTACGCTGTCATAAACGGCTCTCATACTGCGATGGGCGAGATAATCGGGGTAAAAGGCAAGCCAATAATTGGCATTCCGGTATATGACGAGCAAACCAACCAGATACGATGGGCTCAAGAGCACAAGCTTGGAATTGGAGCAAATGACAAAAACCAAGTCGTAGCGGCGATTTTAGAGCTGCGTTCAGACTACAACAAATTCTCCGAGTCAATCCAGGAGTTCCGCCAAAATTTTGTGGCAAACGGCGCCAGAACCACCGCAAAACTGGCAGCTGAAATGCTGCAGAAGAAGAAATAATACCTTTTTTGAGGATCAAAAAGTGTCTGGTACGCGGTATTTCGATGGGCGAACTGACCGAAAGGGATGACGACATAATCCGCGTACCAGATTTGCGATCAAGACTAGGAACGCTTTTATGGAAAAATTTTTTTGAGTAGAGCATTGGTTAATTGTCCAGAATGTGTCGCAAAAGAACGCAAGGCGGCCATTGAGCGTCAGATTGCCAGCGGAAGCCAAGAGGGGTTCCAAAAAATCATAGAGGAGATTGAAATCCCAATGAAGTTTGATCCCGTAACAAAGCATTTTATCTGCAAGAGGTGCGGCCTGTATGCCACAAGAGAGCAGGTAGGTGACATCAGAGACAGGCTCAATCAGAGAGAGCGAACGCGAGAAGACAAGCACTATGACTATCTAGATTGGTGGCAAAAAAGCAAAAAAGATAAAATCTAGAAAAATTCGATGGCAAAAAAGTAGTTGGCTTAGCTGTGTTTTTCTAATGTGCCAGTTTTTTCTATCCTCCTCCTAAACGCGTTTCCAATGATTGGATTGATGATAAATGGAAAGGTGTGTTTTGCCCACACCGCACCACGAACTACAGATGGAACTATGATTTCAAGTCTGGATGAGGTTGCAGCGGAGACAACTGCCTTGGCTACGGTTTGTGCGCTAAGAGCAGTTGGCGAGTATTTTGGTATTTTCTTTAATGACGCATGATCAAAAAAGTTCGTTTTGACCATGATTGGGCTTACTACTGTGACGCCAACTTTGGTTCCGTGCAGCTCGTGCCGCAGTCCCTCTGAGAATCCCAGCATTGCAGACTTTGATGCGCAATATGACGCAATGCCAGGCAGGCCAAACGATGCCGCAACCGAAGCCACATTCACTATGTGGCCAGAGTTTTGTTCGAGCATTTTTGGAAGAAAGTATTTTGTGCAATAAACCATCCCAAAATAATTAGTATTCATCTGTGCCTCGATCTGCTCAATTGTTAGCTCAGATACTGGGCCATAAATTGCAAAGCCGGCGTTATTTACCAAGACATCGATTCGTCCAAATTTATCAAGTGTTTGCTGGCCCATTTTTTGCACCTGGGTTTTTTCTGACACGTCACACTTGCAGGCCAGAGTTTTGATGCCGAACCCGGACATAGTTTTTTCCATCTCTTCAAGCTTGTCTTGCCTTCGCGCAACAAGAACGATGCTTGCCCCTCTTTTTGCAAACTCCACACAGGATGCTGCGCCTATTCCGCTTGTTGCGCCTGTTACCACCACTACTTTTTGCTCAAGTGACATGTTTTAAAGCAGTCTTCAAAAAATAAAGTGGTTTCTATTGCGGTTTTTGATACTTTCGTAGTGCCATCTTCATCAACAAAAACCACGCAATTGGAATAGGTAATTGGTACGTAGCTATTCGCCAAGCAATTATAGAGTTCCATTCAATGTTGTTTTTTGGCAGCTCCAGTTTGAAATCGCCAAGATGGTTAAAATACGCCCACACGCCAAATTCGGTAAGGCCAGAACCTCCAACTGTTATTGGCAGGTTCCCTATGGCGTTTCCTGCCATTACGGCAAAGATAGAATCAATTGCATCAACGGTACGCTCGCTTCCAGCCATAATCAGCATGAATGAGACCCCAAAGACGAGCCATGATGCAAATGAGATCAAAAATGCGACAACAAATATTTTTTTTGTTTGTCTGGATCTGAGATTCTCTCTGCTCATTGTGCAGATTTCGCTCATCCACTGGTTTGTCTTTTCTACATAGTGAAGGCCTTTTTCTTTTCTTAGTTTGATTAGCATGCCGGCAAGTGTGCTGGGCATCTGAAATGTTTTTTTTGATGAAAAGAAAAACAGTCCCGCCCACATGCACATTACTGGAATTGCCGTGGCCAGCACTATAACACCAATTGTGAGATAACCGCCAGCTATGGCAACAAGGCCTGCGGTAACAGACAGCACGCCAGCTGCAAGAACCTCGGTAACTATCTCAAATATTCCCAGCCACGATGCCTTGGGTGTGGACATGCCGCGTTTGTTCATCCAGTAAATTCGGACCACCTCCCCCCCGACAAACATTGGTGTAGTCATTGTAACGAATTCACTTCCAATTCGCACAAAGATTGTCTTCCAGAGGGATTCCAGTGGGCCATGAAATTTGGATATTATATAATGAAACTTGATTCCCTGCAGGAAAAGTTTGCACAGCATAGCAGCAAATGCAGCCAAGAAATTGACGAGTCCCACTGCGAAAATATCTTCAGGTGTTACCTTGAATTGGATTGCAATTATTATGAACGGCACCAGACTAGCTAAAAACGCTACAACACGCCAGTTCATTTTAGAATTTTTCTAAATAATTCAAATATAAGCCATCTACATTAACTTGAGTTGAAAGTAATTTTTGTTGCAGGTACGGCCGGTTCCGGCAAATCCCTACTCAGTTCAAAGATTTACGAGCACTATACCAGAAATGGTGCCTTTACAGCAATTTTGAATCTTGATCCGGGCGTAATATCACTGCCCTACACTCCAGACATTGACATTAGAGATTCCGTAGATATTGTGTCTCTGATGAGACAATATGATCTAGGTCCCAATGGTGCGCTCATGATGGCCAGTGATCTGATCGCCTCAAAAATAGACGAGATCCAACACCAAGCAGATGATATCAATCCAGACTATCTGATAGTGGATACGCCGGGACAAATAGAGTTGTTTGCCTACAGAACCAGCGGCCCGTACTTTGTCAACAATTTTTCTGCAGACCAAAAGACAGCTCTTTTTTTGTATGACGGCGTTCTTGTGACAACGGCAATCAATTTTATTTCGATGGCGCTTTTAGCAACCTCGATCAGATTGAGAATTGGGCTCCCGGCAATCAATGTTCTAACAAAGACCGATCTAATAGCTGACAAAATTTCCGATATTCTCAGGTGGACCACAAGCATCAAGGCATTGGAAAGTGCAGTGTCTGCCGAATCTGATGGCGAATCATATGTTCTTTTGACAAACATCCTGCGTACCCTCAATCTTGGCGGTTTTGCCCAGGGGTTGATCCCAATTTCAAATGTTACGGGAGACGGCATGGTCAACCTTGAGGCGGCGTTGAGCAGAATTCTTAACCAAGGAGAGGAGATAGAGGACTGATGGAATCTGTAAGGGCAAGGGCACCCTCCTCTACTGCCAATTTGGGGCCGGGTTTTGATGTGTTTGGATTAGCCCTCGATGCATTTTATGACGAAGTTACACTGACAAAGAAAAATAACGGGATAACAATACTTACTTCCGACTTGATTCCGACGTCCCCTGAAAAAAACACAGCAGGTCTAGTTGTTACTCATATGAAAAAAAAATTCAAAATACAGAGCGGTGTCGAGATTAAAATCAAAAAAGGCGTTCCGGCAGGATTTGGGATGGGAAGCAGTGCGGCAACTGCAGCTGCCGCGGCAGTCGCTTTTGACAGGCTTTTTGGGCTCGGCCTTGATGACATAACCCTGGTTGCCTCTGCAGGAGTTGGTGAGAGGGCAAGTGCCGGTTCGATTCATTACGACAATGTCTCCGCTTCAATTTTAGGCGGGTTTGTCATAGTTAGAACAAAACCTCTTGATGTGATCAGGATCACGCCG
Organism: archaeon; assembly: GCA_005240025.1. GTDB lineage: Archaea > Thermoproteota > Nitrososphaeria > Nitrososphaerales > Nitrosopumilaceae > Nitrosotenuis. Next base: position 1,449 of record SBBK01000142.1, on the reverse strand, counting down.
CCACGAGATTTGCGGTTGTGTGTTGCAGTACCCAAGATTTCTGTACCCCACAAGAAAACCGAGGTTTCTCGAGGCGCCATACCACAAAATGTCAGTTTCATTGATTCCGTTATGAACATGTCAAATGCGGCAGCAATTGTTGCCGGGTTTGCCAAAGGAGACTCGCAGCTAATTGGAAGCTCGATTAAAGATATCATAGTTGAACCCGCAAGACAACACCTCATTCCGGGATTTTCGCAGGTTAAAAAAAATGCCCTCGATGCGGGAGCGTTTGGTGTTACAATCAGTGGCGCAGGACCATCGGTGATCGCATTTGCTGCAAGGAACTCTAATTTGAAAAAAATTGCAGATTCCATGAGGCGGGGGTTTGCCTCAGCAAATACCAATTGTGAGGTCTTGGTTTGCAAGCCCAGCCAGGGAGCAAAAAAGTAACCGGAAAAAATGAAGAAAAGAGCAGTGCTAGTTCTTAGTGGCGGTCTAGATTCACTTTGCCTTGGTGCACATCTTGGATCAAGATATGACTTGTACGGGATTACATTTTCTTATGGCCAGCGTGCATCAAAAGAGATCGAGGCGGCAAAATTTGTCGGAAGGATCCTAAGACTCAGAGAGCACAGAGTAGTCAGGATTGATTTTATGAGATCACTCTATGGGAAAACCAACGTTTTGACAAATACGAAAAAACCACTCCCCCCCAAGTTTGATTATTCAATAGTTGTTCCCATTCGAAACGCTGTTTTTTTGAGTGTCTCGGGGGCGTGGGCTTTCTCGCTTGGTGCGTCGGTCGTTGCGTACGGAGCCCATACGGACGACAAAAAGTATCCCGACTGCAGGCCAGCCTTTTCGACAAAGCTGGAATCTGCACTAAACGAGGGCGAAGCAGACGGAATAAGGTCTGGACTTCGAAGGAAGATACACCTCTGGACTCCATATTTGGCAGGACTTTCAAAGGGCTCACTAATCAGAATAGGCTACAAAAAATTTGGTGATGATGTTTTTGACACTTGGAGTTGCTACTCAAATTCAAAGATTCATTGTGGGAAATGCGAATCCTGCAACAACAGGAGGCTTGCGTTTGCCCAAGCAAAGATTACAGACAAGACAAGATATCTTAGTACCTAGTTTCCAGAACCTTTTTTTTGAAGACCAGTCTCCTGATTCCGAAATACCACGCAAGGTAGATTGCTCCAATTATTCCAAAAAAGAGCCAGTTTTGCATTGCAGGAACAAATGCCTGCCCTGCCGCTTTTACAATTTCGTTTGATGCCAGTGCGGCAACTGCCATCACAATAAAAAATTCGATTGCAAACCAAGTCCAGTGTGGCCACGATTCTTTTGGCACGTGGACGTTGTTGTGAGCACCCATGAAAGCTTGTCATTTGGATGGCTATTTAATTATTGACGCAGTTTAGAGAATTGATTTTGGATTGCGGATCAGTGCCATAATAT
>SBBK01000031.1 GCA_005240025.1 archaeon | reverse complement strand
TGTTTAATCTGTTAAATGATACAATGCACTGGCCAGGTACGACAAAAGCGTTACTTGATACCCTTGGAATTAGCAATCATAAAATAAACAAATTCAGTTTTACTCCATATTCACAATACATAGTTTTGTGAAACATTAATTTGGGTAGGGGGGCAAAAGATTCGGTGATCTAGCATATTCGACAACCCCAAGCATACATTTGTAATGGCAGAGGCAGGTTCAAATTGGAAGGCTGGCTCCTTTGAAGAGGATCTGGCACAAGCAAGGAAATTAATCCAAACCGCAGCAAAGTCTGGGGCAGATGCCGTAAAATTCCAGACATATAGACCAGAAACAGTCTATGCCAATAATGCCGGAACAAGCAACTATCTCTCCAAACATGGAATCAATACGAGTATCAATGACATCTTCGAGCACTTGTCCATGCCATACGAAATGATACCGGAATTAGACAAATACTGCAAGGAAAATAAAATCCTGTTCATGTCCACACCATTTTCGGTTCAAGATGCTAAACAGATTGACCCTTACGTCCAACTCCACAAAGTAGCCTCTTATGAGATAAACCATGTCCGTCTAATAGAGTTCTTAGCTCAAACAAACAAGCCAATTCTGATCTCTACTGGGGCATCCACCTATGACGAGATAGATTTTGCAGTGAACCTAATGCGGAGCAAGACAAAAAACACGATAGGAATACTCCAATGTACAGCACAATACCCGGCAAGCATTGAGGCACTGAACTTGCTTGTCATTCCGCAACTGAAGACACGTTACAACATGCCTGTGGGGCTTTCTGATCACAGTATAGATCCAATCATTGGGCCGGTCATGGCAATAGGTTTGGGTGCCACAATCATAGAAAAACACTTTACACTGGACAAGAATCTGCCCGGTCCTGATCACCGGTTTGCACTTAATCCGGACGAACTGGCCACAATGATAAACGCAATACGAAAGGCAGACCAAGCCAAAGGAAGCGGAATAAAGGAGGTGCTTATGCAAGAAACCGAACTAAGAAAGTTTGCAACCAGAGCACTTCAGGCCACAAGAGACATCTCCAAAGGAGACGTGCTGCGTGAGGGTCACAATTTTGAGGTGCTGAGGCCAGGAAACAGAATCCGGGGGCTCGATGCAAGATTCCTCTCTCAAGTAAATGGGAAGAAGGCAACCAAAGACATCAAAAGTGGCGACGGAATCACAGAGTTTTCGTAAATCACTCAAACCGGTTTGCCGTGGATATTATTCTGGAAATATCTGATTCGCTCAAATTAGGATGCGTTGGCATTGAGACTATCTCACCAGCTATTTTTTCGGTTTGCGGCAACAATTCGTCTTTGTCATAAAATTTCATCTTGTGTATTGGCTTGTAGTGAATCCCGGTTTCTATGTTGTTAGCTGACATGTATTTCATGAACCTGTCCCTGTTTTTCACACGTATCCAGTAAAAATGATACACGCAGTTTTTGTCGTAGGGCATCTTGTTTTCAATTTTAATCTCTTCAAAGTATTGCTTGGCTGTTTTTTTTCGAACAGCGTTTAGTCTGTCCAGTTTCTTTAACTGCTCTGTCCCTATGGCTGCAGAAAACTCGTTCATGTAGAAGTTCCATCCAAGCTTGTCTACGTCATATTTGGCCCCAATTCTGTCTGTAATGCCACACCAGCGTTTTGATTTGAGATCTGCTTCAAACTTTGCCTGATTTTTTCCATTTAGCGTTATTGCGCCCCCTGTGGGCATTGCCAAGTTTTTTACAGGATGGAAGCTAAAACAGACGGCCATCCCATGAGTGCCAATTTTTTTCACTCCATAAGCAGCACCTGCCGCATGTGCGGCATCTTCCATTAACACAAGGTTAAATTTTTTGCAAATTCTGGAAATCTGATCCAATTTGCACGGCATACCGGCAAAATGCACAGGCAATACAATCTTTGTTTTGTCGGTCACAGCAGCTTGCACCATCTCTGGGTCTAAGCATGCGGTATCTGGCTCAACATCTACAAACACTGGTCTACCCCCGTTGTAAATTACAGCGTGTGCAGTTGCCACAAACGAAAGTGATGGCAGAATTACCTCTTTCCCCCTTATGTCAATTAAAGAAAGCGCTAGGTGCAGTGCCGCAGTACCGCTATTTACGGCGATGCAAGAGCCAGCACCTGTGTAGTTTCTAAACTGCATTTCAAATTTTAATACGTTGTTTGTCCCAGCACCAGATGCCCAAAAATGACTCTTTAGAGTTTTTGTAATTGCACTTTGCTCGGTTTGGCCAACAACTGGATCAAACAGCTTTATTTTTTTCATGGCTTGTCATCTTTCATCAGCTCATAAGTGTGTTGTATGAGCACAAAGCCGTTCTTTTTGAAAAATTTGGCAGATAGTATGTTTTTAGGACTAATGTTTGCAAGATAACGCGATCTAGGATTCTTTTTCATTAACAAGGCCATCGCGCCAGTACCAATTCCTTTTCCCTGCGTTCCCTTTTTGAGAAATATTCCTATCTCGTCCTGCTTGCTGAGGTAGATCGAACCGACCTTTTTGTTACTGTGATATATTACATACCAGCTTGCATATGGGTTTGAGGACACAAATCTCACATGTTCGTCATATGTCGGCATCCTCCTGTGTGAGATGTTGGCACTGGGGTCCCTCTCACCTAAAAGCTGATAAAGAAACCGCAGGTCCATTTTTGTCACCTTTCTTAATTTGATAGCGCAATTTTCTTCCAAGTTACATCAGTTCTATTAGGGAACTTTTAAAACATTATCTATGATAGATTCATGGAGTGAAGACTACCGCAATTATTCAGGCACGTATGGGCTCAACCAGACTCCCCGGAAAAGTCATGATGAAAATCAACGACCTCAGCGTTTTAGAGTGCCTATTTATGCAACTTGGATATTGTAAAAGACTCGATGACGTGGTACTGGCAACCACAATCAACCCCGAGGATGATACGCTGATAGATTTTGCAAATAATGCCTCGATCAAAATATTTCGTGGAAGCAGCTTGGATGTATTGGACAGGTATTACAAGTGTGCAAAACAGTTCTCAATTGGAAACATTGCCAGAATAACCTCGGATTGCCCGCTTGTTGATCCTACGATTGTTGACAAAGCAATCGAACTATACGAAACCGGCAGGTTCGATTACGTCAACAACTTCCAAACCAATCCGTATCCATCAGGCACAGACACAGAAATTTTCTCCATAAATGCGCTAAAAAAAACTTGGGAAAATGCAAAAAAATTAGAAGAAAGAGAACATGTAACACAATTCATTTACAATAATCCAGACCAATTTTCCATCGGTTACATAGAAAACGAAACTATTGTTCCGGATCTTCATTATTCCGTAGATAGGGTTGAAGATCTGCAACTGGTGAGGGCCTTGTATGAAAAAATTTCAAAACGGCCCATCTTGCATTTGGACATAGTAAAAACAATCCGGGCCGATCCTAAACTCCTAGAAATTAACAAAAACACTCACCAAAAACGCGGTATTTAAAGTGACAACAAAACCTAGCCTTGCTGGCCGTCCTGAATTGTGCGTGTAATTAACAATCCTGACTCACTTATGTTTTTATAATAAAGTGGCGAGTTGTAAGCTATGAAAGTACTCTTGATCCAGCCTCCGGTGCGCGTGGACCACGATCCAATCGACATTCCGGCAGGACTTGGGATATTGTGTAGCATTGCAATGAAGGATAACCACGAGGTAGCACTTTTGGATCTAAACGCCTCAAGGCCAATCCCCTCCTGGAAGGATGCAGCTGATCAGATAGCCGTGGAAAAATGGGATGTGATTGGAATCGGAGGGCTGAGCAGCATGTACAAAGACATCAGAAAACTGCTCTACATTTGCAGAAAACTAAACCCAAACGCATTGATTGTTTGTGGTGGTGGCTTTATTACCTATATGCCAGATAAAATAATGCAATACGAGTCAGCTATAGATATTGCCTGCATAGGCGAGGGCGAAGACACTTGGAGGGAAATTTTGCAAAATGCCCAAAAGGGAGGAGACTGGAAAAATGTTAAGGGGATTTGTTATAGACAGGATGGCAAGCTGGTATACACAGAACCACGCCCCCTGATCCCAAACATGGATGTGATCCCATGGCCGGCTTACGACCTGATGGACCTTGACTCTTATTTCAAATATTCCGGTTCAATGTGGTACGATGGAGCCTGGAAGAGCAAGCGACGAATTAACTTTACCACGGAAAGGGGATGCCCAAGACAGTGTACATTTTGCACTCACAATGGAATGAATAGGTGGGATCAGGAGGCAATGCTGGGCAAAAGCAAAGTCAGGCTACTTGATCAGGAGTTTGGATTTCAGGCTGTTACGAGATTCTTTTCCCCCAAATATGTGGTTGACCACGCTTTGTATCTGTACGACAAATACCAAGTTGACTACATCTGTCTTTTAGACGAAAATCTGACCTCAAACAACAAACGGGTACATGATTTTTGCGATCTCTGGATCAAGGAAGGGTTGCACAAAAAGATCCGGCTTGGCACATCTGGTGATTCGCCAAGCATAAACCCAGAAGTGGTCAGACATATGAAGGAGGCTGGCTTTACATTCATTGCCATAGGCGGAGAAAGCGGTAGCGACAAAGTCCTAAAGGAAGACATTCAAAAAGGCGTGACAGTAGCGCACAACCAGCGAGCTGTAGATATACTCATGGCAGGAGGAATCTCACCATCGATGACATTCATGGTAGGAAATCCAAACGAGGACATTAACGATGTACTGGAAACCGTGATGTTTTTCATCAAAAACAAAGTTTCCATAAACCCGTTCATCTGTACGCCATACCCAGGAACCAGAATCTTCATGGACAATCAGGACTTTATCCTTGAGCAATATGACGAAAGACTGGCTCAGCTCAAAAAGTTCCCAAACCCACACATAACTCAGGAACAGATCGCAAAATGGAAGGACGAGGCATTACAGAAATTCCTGTTGTCGCTCAACAATGCAACTGATTACACTGCTACCGTAAGCAAGCATTTTGACTTTCCAGATTTGTTAACAATAAAACACTTTATGCATACTTGCGATACAGGCAAACTCCTCAAACTGGCACACATAAGAAACTGGCCGCACGATAAAAAATGGAAAGAACTGTGTCCAGTATGTAAGGCGCAGGAAGAACTGTCGCTCAAAATACACGTAAACTAGACGGCGCTCAATTCCGCACCTCAAAATAATTATAAGTCTCAAAAGTAAAACTCTGCCATGATAAAAGGCAACTTTAACATCAAAAAAATATCAACAGAAAACAAAGACAAGGACAGAAAGGAACTGGAGGCCATTATAGAGCGGGCAGGCGTGGGTTCTCACATGATATTTCGCAGCGAAAACAAAGACGACGAACTGTTTGTAGATGAGCTATGATCCGATAAGCAAATCGGCATATCTCTTTAAAAGACATTCTCTGCAGAGGCAGTCATCGTCGGTAATCTCCTCCCGCCTAATCTTGGGGTTACTCATGCACCAGCAATCTGGGGAACTCTTACACTCGAACCTGTTGTTGCACTGGCTACATTTTTTCTCCATGGTATCAAAACCCATTTGCCTCTAAAATTGTTTTCTGTGCATTCAAAATTCTGGCCGGTTGATGATGGATTTATTATAATGAGGAAATTTACTGATAATCAATGCAAAGCGATGCCAACATACCTGTAAGCAAAGCAACCATGGAAAAAATACTCAAATTAAAAAACGAATCCGACCCAGCAATGGAACTCAGTCAATGGATTGATGAGTTGTTTACTCAGCTTACCATTGAGGATAAGAACAAATCAACACTGGATGTAATTGAAGGCATTTTTGAAAAAAATCTTTATGTGAAATATTATGATGACTGGGTACGAAACTTTGCACTGAACCTAGAAAACATCTGGAACGGGCATTCTGCAAGAGACCTGACCCCCTCAGATTTGGGCAAGACGCCTGCAATCGTGATAGGACGGGGGCCATCAATTTACAAGAACAAGCACTTGGAAATTCTTGCAAAAAGCAGCTTTGATGGCATGATTGTCTGCACAGATGGTGCCTTGATTAGCGCGCTAAAGGCTGGCGTGACTCCAGACAAATTCAAAAATTTCTTTGTACTTACAATTGATACTCAAGAACATATAAAAAATTTATACATTGATGAAACGGTAAAACAGTACGGAAATAAAATCAAATGCATACTCTCGACAACCGTCCCAATCACAACATACGAGACGGCTAAAAGCTTTGGCATGAAAATTTTCTGGCTCCATGCGCTCTTTGACTACAACAAAGGCAAGTCGTCCTTTAACAATATTGCAGGAATTATGACAAAAGCTAAACATCAGAGGGGCCTGCCTGCGATACAAACCGGAGGTAATGTGGGTGCCTCGGCATGGGTTGTCGCTTGGTCAATACTCAAGTCTTCTCCAGTAATCCTCCTGGGAATTGATCATGGTTACCCAGCAGAAATGACTTGGAAAGAAATTGACAAATACCACAAAATCCCGGAAGGGCTCTCCGAAGATAGCGAGGTATTCAAAAAAGCATATCCAACAATCTTCAATCCCGAGTTTAATTGCTATGTAAAACAGGATCCGATTTTCCAGTACTACAGCAACGCATTAAAGGAATTCATACCACGTGCCCCGTCCTGGGTAAAAACCATCAACGCAACAGGAGGTGGCGCTATTTTTGGCAACGGAATAACCTGCATGAAATTTGAAGATTTTCTCAAGCAATCAAAGTAACGCATTCCTAATTGATTTTTAAGTAACTTGGAATTTTGTTCTAACAATGGAAAAGGCCGATCTACTTAGAACCGTTGAATGGAAAAATAATGCAGTAATAATGATAGATCAAACCAAATTGCCAAACGAGCTGGTGCTTGTAACATATACGGACTACAATCAGATAGCTAGCGCAATCAGAAACCTAGTGGTACGAGGCGCACCGGCAATAGGTGTATCCGGAGCATTTGGCCTCGCACTGGCGGCATTACAGAGCAACGCTGGAACAAAAGAAGAATTGATCGGCGATCTGGAGGCTGCTAAAAAAACCCTCTTTGAAACAAGACCGACGGCGGTAAATCTAGCGTGGGGGCTAGAACAAATAATGAATGTGGCAAAAAAGGGTACAACAGTTTCCCAAATCAAAAACTCGATAATTGACACCGCAAAACAAATGGCCGACGATGACATCAAAATTAACATGACTATGGGCAAAAATGGCTCTGTCCTCTTTGACGACAAGGACACCATCATGACTCACTGCAATGCTGGGGCACTAGCTACTGTGGCATATGGCACTGCTTTGGGTGTGATCAGGGCCACAAGGGAAAGCGGCAAAAACATCAAAGTGATAGCAACTGAAACCAGACCTGTCCAGCAGGGTTCACGTCTGACTGCATTTGAGCTAAAACACGATGGAATCGATGTCAGTTTGATCCCAGACACTGCAGTTGGATATACAATGGCAAATGGTTTAGTGAACAAGGTAGTGGTAGGTGCAGACAGAATTCTGCGCACGGGACATGTATTTAACAAAATTGGAACATATCAGGTAGCATTACTTGCCAAACAACACGGAATTCCATTTTATATTGCGGCTCCTCTTTCTACATTTGATCTGAAAAGTAATCCACAAGATGTCGTAATAGAACAACGCAACGCCTCCGAGGTCACACAGGTGGGTGACAGAAAAACAGCCCCCGATGGTATCAACGTCATAAATCCTGCATTTGATATGACGCCACCTGAACTAATCTCTGGCATAATAACCGAGGCAGGCGTGGCAAGGCCTCCATACGAGGAGTCTATCAAAAAATTATTTCAAGCTAACAAATAGAAAGTTTTTATTGATTTTTCATAGACGACAGAACATGTCGATGGTAACGGTGGATCAGGTGCGAAACTCACTTAGCCAGTGTATGGACCCCGAAGTTCCCCTTTCCATAGTTGAGATGGGACTAATCTACGGAATTGACATTTCAGAATCAAACGATGTCAGTATCAAAATGACAATGACTGCGCAAGGATGTCCTCTGCACCAGACCCTTGTCCAGGACGTTACCAGGTATGTAAAGAAAGTGCCAGGCGTCAACAGTGTCAAAGTGGACATTGTCTGGGATCCGCCATGGACATTAGACAAAATGTCAGATGCTGCAAAGGCAAAACTCCGCAGCTTTGCGCCAAGGAGCACACCTGCGCCGATCAATTACGATACTGTGTTGCCACAAGGTGTGGGGTCTTTGGTCCAGCAGGAGGACGGCTCTATGGTTCTGGCAAACGAGCACAATCAGGGATTCATGGTAAATCAGGCAATAGTTGACTTTTGGAAGTCATGCAACGGAAAGCGAAAGATAACCGAACTTGTGGATATCTTTGCCAAAGAAACCGGCCTTCAAAGATCACAGGTGGAAAAAGAAGTCATCCAGCTTATCGGGCAGCTCAGAGACGGTGGCTTAATAGTGATACCAGACCAAGAAATGCCAAACGTCCAGTTTAAAAAATAATCTAAATCTCGGTTATCTTAATTATTGTAGCGTGGACAGAATCCATTTTTATTATTGCACGCTTTTGGCCAAATCCAAGCGCTACATACCAGTCTCCTGTCTCACTGTCGTATTTTGTCTCAAGGGTTTTGATGCCACTGGGCTCTTGGCAGTATCTTTTCACAATTCCAGAAACTGCCAAAGATATGGCCTGCTTTTCTGTTTCCAATCTTTTCTTCATCAGGCCAATTCCGGGCATGACATATGTGCGCATCCTGCTCTAATATTTTTATCTGAAAAAAACTCAAGGGCTCGGAGGGCTTCGATCCCTCGACCTGGCGGTCCGAAGCCGCCCGCACTATCCAGACTGTGCTACGAGTCCAAAAAGGTAAGCCTTTAACGTGGCTAAATATCTGTCTAAATATTTGAAGGTCTCAAAGAAAGTTTCCGGAGTAGAGTATGCAATTCGCGATATAGTGCTGATTGCACGCCAGGTTGAAAAACAAGGGAAAAAAATCACCTACCTAAACATTGGTGATCCTGTCCAATATGGTTTTCAGCCACCACAAAATGTCAAAGATGCGATGATAAAGGCAATACAAAGCAATCAAAACTATTATGCCCAATCTGAAGGCCTGCCAGAACTTCGAGAGGCAATAGCAAAAAAAGAAAAATCTAAAGGTCTTTCAGTTTACACAGACGATATCCTAGTCACAAACGGCGTGTCTGAAGCCCTGGATATGGTGATGTCCTCAATCATAGAAGATGGTGATGAGGTGCTCTTGCCTGGGCCATACTACCCTCCATATGCATCCTATGTCAGATTGCACGGAGGAAAACCAGTCGAGTTCGCAGTGGATCTCAAAAACTCCACTCCGGACATTGATGATATAAAGTCAAAAATCACAAAAAAAACCGTCGCCATCTGCCTTATCTCCCCAAATAATCCAACAGGCGTGGTATTCTCGGAAAAATCATTAAAACAACTAGTAGACATTGCAAATCAGCACGACCTCTATGTTGTCTGTGATGAGATATACGACCAGATAGTTTATGATGAGAAATTTACAGGAATTGGTAAAGTAGCCGGGGACTCGCCTGTCATTTTACTAAATGGATTTTCCAAAGTGCATCTAATGTCTGGCTGGAGAATCGGCTATATCGCATTTAACAATTCACAGAAATTGGCACCACTGCGTGAAAATCTGCCAAAGCTCGCACGAGTGCGAATATCTACAAATCTGCCAGTCCAGCACGCGGCCCTAGAATCATTATGCGGCCCACAAGGATATGTATCAGAATTTGTGTCAGAGCTGAAAAAAAGGCGCGACTTTGTGGTAAAGCAATTAAACTCCATTCCCGGACTCTCATGCTCTAATCCAAAAGGTGCATTTTACGCCTTTCCCAAAATAGAAAACAACAGATACGGAACAGACCAAGAATTTGTCTTAGAATTACTCAAAAAAACTGGGGTTCTTACTGTACATGGTTCAGGTTTTGGCACTCAGTATGGAGGCGGTCATTTTCGAATTGTGTTTTTGCCAGATGTGAACACACTTGGCTTTGCACTGGATGAAATTGAAAAATTCATCAGTAATGCCAACTGGTGATCTTTTTTGGCGTAATTTCTATTATGCAGTCAGTGTCGTCTAGCAATTGCTTTGCCCATTTCTCATCAAGGCTTGTAAAATATCGAAGCAAGATTCTGCATGCAATTTTCTTAACCTGAGATTTTTCCAGTATCAATCGCGCCCTGCCGGTAGCCATCACGCCGTGAATCGGAGACCGAACGCCTGCATCCACGCAAAAACACACATCGCTGTTTTTTTGCAGGTTTTTTGCCTTTACAGTTTTTGTGTTTGTTCCGACATAGAACTTTTTTCCGACATAATTGTACCAGACGGGGACAAGATGCGGTCTGCCTCTGGCATCAATTGTTGCAAGGTGCAGAATTCTCTGTTCCCTTAGAAATTTTTCTTTTTTAAACATCTCTCCTAAACCCTAAAAAAATAAGAAATCCTCCAAACGCAAACATCCCCATGGAAATCTTTTCGTTTGTTATTTCTGAATTAAAAATAAAGTCTACCACAAATTCGGGACTCCAGAGAAAAATGTTCCGTACAATCACAATCCCGCCCCCCACAATAAACAATATGCCCATCGCAGAATACCAGTTTCTGCCGCGGCGGGGATGAAACTGAGTCATCGGATCATAGCAGTTTGATTCCAGGGTTTTTCAGCTTGTTCTTTATCATCGCATTCAGGAGAAGTGGAGTTGCAATCTCTGCCATGTATGCAAGTGCACCTGAGCCCAAAAAGATTGGCCTTAGACCCTTTATCTCCCCAATCAGTCCATTTACGGTGTCTATGGATTCCTTGTCGTCGCCGCAAACAAAAATGTCATAATCCAGTGCAAGTCTGGGATCGACCAGCTTTTTTTCTGAAATGACATGAAACGCGGAAACCAATCTTGATCTGTTTTTCATGTATTTTTGAACCAGTTGATGGGAAAAAGGCCTGCCCTCCTTGATTGGAAGAAACTCAAAACCGGTCTCAGTTTTTACCATGGGAACAATTGGCGAGACTACAATACAGCTGTCCTTTACCGTTCCAAGCAGCTCGGAGCAAACCGAGTCAATGTTCTCATACTGTATTGACAAAATCAAAACATCGCTTTCTCTGGCAACGGAAACGTTATCCTTTCCCGAAATCGTACCGTTAATGCTTCCATAAGCCTGTTTGGCTGCATCTGTGTATTCGGCTGCTGCAGCCTCTGCCCTGTGTGGATCCCTGGAGCCAACAAGTATTTCGTGTTTGGGACACCAGCGCAACGCAAAACCCTTTCCCATGCCACCGGTGCCGCCAATTATCCCTATCTTCAACATCACTCGAGCGGGCAATGTTATTATTATCTTTTTGAAACTTCAAAAAACAGTGGGTCTAATCATATTTTTGCGCCACGGTCAGGCACAAAACAACACATCACGAGTTTTGACTGGAAGGTCTCCCGGCGTTTCACTTACAAAGACAGGAATCAATCAAGCACACGACATTGCCAAGTACCTGAAACCATTTAACATATCACATATATACACAAGTCCAATTGAGCGCGCACAAAAAACCGCGGAAATAGTAGGTGATCATCTGGACCTGATCCCAACCCTAGACGAAAGGCTTCTTGAGCTAGAAATGGGCAAATTTTCAGGTATGAAATATGACAACTTGTTTGCAAAACACGGAAACGTGTTTTTGAAATTTTATCAGGGCGATCCAACAATAGAAGAAAACGGAGTCGAGACGTTTGTCCAGGTAAAAAAGCGAGTCGTCGAACTCGTCGACCATGTGATTGCGGAACATCAGGACAGTAATGTCTTACTTGTGACACACATGGATCCAATCAAGGCCATGCTCTCAAACATTCTCAACCTCAACCCAAGATCGCTCTTTGAGCTGATAATTGCAAACGCATCGCTGACCATAGTGCGCCATCAGGACGGTAATTTTTCGCTAGCTGCAATCAACGCAATGAACTCTGACAGATACAACCAAGGACCTTTCTAGGAATTTACCAAACCCTTAAATAGAATCCGAAGGTCACGACCAATAATTGGTCATGGCTAAGGGTCTTGTATTTCTGTCATTAGCTATATTGGTTATTTTGCCTACTTTGCAGCTTGCATCTGGTGCAGAAAACGAGGCAGGTCAATACGTTCAACGAAAAGTAGAGATCTGGAATCTGTTCTTTAAGATGATGACAATCGCATTTACCGTGGGTGCGGTCGTGTCTGGCACGTTAATCTGGCTCGTGTGGAGATTCCGGGAATCCAATCCAAAGGCCAAGCCCACCAAATACGAGGAAAAGGGTGAGTGGTAGTGAGCGGGCATTCAAACTGGCCAGAGTGGATTTATGTCGGCGTGGTGATTGCGCTTTTGGCCTATGTTGGTGCAGAGGCATGGAACGTTGAGAGAATTGTAGAACATGCGCCTGCAGAAGCCGAGGTAATCAAGGTAATCGGTCAACAATGGTTCTGGACATTTGAGCGTGCCGATGGAACAAAAGAGGTTGGGGAACTACACGTAAAGAAAGGACACCCGTACAAATTTGAAATAACTGCCAAAGATGTCAACCACGCATTTAACATTCATGATTATGTTATATTGCAGGATGCAATCGTAGGAAGAACAAACGCCGCCTGGTTTGCGCCAGACAAGGCAGGCGAATACACAATCCAGTGCAGAGAGTACTGCGGCCTGCTACATTATAACATGAGGGCTACACTGTATGTGGAGGAATAAAATGAAAAACACTGATAACTTAATAATGGAACATGAGGTGACCAGCTAATATGGTACTGGAGTTACAAAAACCGCGTCCAATTTGGGCAATAATGTTTTCCACTCATCACACGGATATTGGCCTGCTGTATCTTATTATGTCCATTACCTTCTTCTTTCTGGGTGGCGCACTGGCACTTGGCATCAGGGCGGAACTATTCCTGCCAGGCTCTCAGGTAATATCTGACTCGATGACATTTAACAGAATGTTCACCGTCCACGGGACGACTCTGATCTTCTTGTTCTTGCTGCCGTTTGCATCGGCAGTTGGTAACTATTTCGTTCCAATCATGATAAGGTACAAAGACATGGCATATCCGAAACTAAACGCAGTCGCATTCTGGATGATCCCGCCGGCGGGGGCACTCATCTGGCTTGGCTTTGCAGACTTTACGTGGTATGCGACCCCACCATATTCGTCAATCAGGGCGCCAGGCCCTGCAGCAGACATGTGGATTTTCGGCCTCAAAATTTTGGGCGTTTCGTCCGTACTTGGCGCAATTAATTTCATAGTTACCATTCTCAAATGCAAGCATCCTGATCTGCCATTAAGCAAAGTGCCGCTTCTTGCCTGGTCATTTCTGACATCCTCTCTTATTGTTCTTGTCGCTATACCATCGTTTGCGGCAGCCCTCGTGATGTTGCTAACAGACAGACTGGGCGTGACTGGCTTTTTTGATCCCGCACGGGGGGGAGACCCGATAGCATACCAGCACCTGTTTTGGTTCACATTCCATCCCGAAGTATACGTTCTTGTAATTCCAGCAATCGGTATGATGTATGAGATAATCCCTAGATTCTCAAGAAAACCGATCTTCAGCCATTCGTCTGGAGTATTTGCGTTTGTGCTTCTTAGTGCAGTGTCTTTCTCATCGTGGGCGCACCACATGTATGCAACTGGAATGTCGTTTACTGAAAAAACGGTGTTCATGGTTGGGACACTTGCAGCGGCACCGGCGTCTGCAATGCACGTCTTTAACTTTCTGGCAACAATGTGGGGTGGCAGACTGAAATTTACAACGCCAATGATGTGGTCTGTTGGCGGAATCGCATTGTTCTTCTCTGCAGGTGCAGGGGGCGTCGCAAACAGCGCAATGCCGTTTGACTTCATCACCCATGATTCGTACTGGGTTGTAGGACACTTCCATCTGTTTGTGATGGGAACTATTGCATTCGGGTCGATTGCATACTTTTACTACATGTTCCCATATGTGACTGGAAGAATGTACAACGAAGCAATGGGCAAGGTTCACTTTATCATGTCCTTTGTGGGGACAGTGATGGTCTTCTTTACACAGCATGTTCTTGGCCTGTACGGAATGCCAAGAAGGGTTTTCGACTATATCCCGCTGCCTGAATATGTTGTCATGAACCAGATTGCGTCGGTTGGTGCAATGATAATAGGTGCAAGTATGGCACTCTGGCTTTTCAACATGATTTACAGCGCTTCCAAAGGAAAGGAGGCAAATATGGACGACCCGTGGGGGCTTGGTGGCAAATATTATTGGCCACACCAAGCAAAGAACCCACACCACTAGGTGATACACATGGAGCAACACTCAGAACCAATCTACAGGACAACGCCGGCAAGAACAGCAAAAATGCTTGCAATCATGTGCGGTATTTGTATTGTCGGCGGGGCGCTTTTCTTCTCGTTTTGGGATTTCTGGATATCGATGCCTCCTGGAAGCCAAATGGTAAAGGCAGCAGAACATGCCGTACCTGCAGGACAGGCACTCACAGGAAAAGAGTTTGATGTGGAGCTTTCGTTTATCGAGTCTGCGGACTTTAGGACACTGGCGTTCAATGCGTTACCAGGCGAGGAAGGGAACAATCCGGAAATCAAGGCAAACGTAGGTGACAGAGTAGAGTTTGTTGTGGTAAACAACGGAAAATCATTTCACTCATTTGGCGTAACGGAAGCAGCAGAAGGATTTGAGGGAATCATTCCAGGAACAGAAATAGCAAGTGCCAACAATCCTTTAAAGCCAGGCCAAAGCGGCAAGTCCACGTTTGTTCCATCAAAAGAAGGGACATTTTATTACATTTGTACAGTTCCTGGCCACAGGGATATGGGAATGGCAGGTAAAATAATCGTAGGACCTGCAGGCGCGGCCCCGCAGGCGGCAGCCCCGACCGGCGTTAGCCACAACTTTGAGCTTAACTTTATCGAGTCTGCGGACTTTAAGACACTGGCGTTCAATGCGTTACCGGGCGAGGAAGGAAACAACCCGGCAATCAAGGTAAAATCGGGCGACTCGGTAACAATCAAGTCGGCAAACAACGGCAAGTCATTTCACTCGTTTGGTATCGTTTCTGATGTCGATGATCCAAACACGCTTGTCTTCAACTCTGCCATCAGATCAGCAAACAATCCATTGAAACCAGGTGAAAGTGGCGAGGTTACATTTACCGCAGGAGCACCGGGAGCATACCATTACATATGTACAGTACCGGGCCACGCGGCCTTGGGCATGAAAGGCGATTTCATAGTAGAGTAGATTGTTTCTAAAATATCTCGCATTATCATCGCTGGTAATACTGTACTCGCTGATGTTTATCGGCGGGTATGTGTCTGCCGCAGGACTCGGTCTTTCATGTCCTGACTGGCCGCTTTGTCCAAACGGAATTCTGCCAGATAGTGAATTTTTCATAGAATGGATTCACCGATTTATCGCGGCAACAACTGGAACCCTGATAATCCTGACGGCAATTGGAGTCTGGCTAAACAAACAGTCTGATAAAAAAATCAAGCTTACTGCAACACTTGCGGCAATATTTGTGGCAACGCAGATAACGCTGGGCGCACTTGTAATTGATCTCAAACTTCACGCAGTACTTGTTGCAATTCATCTTGGAATAGGAATACTTCTTTTTGCAATGACTCTTTTGACTGTGATATTTGCGTTCAGACTCGGAAAGGCCACAATTCAGACTAGGGCCTAGATTTTTTCAGCTTTTTTGGCAGATAGATGTAGGCAACCAGGACTGCCATGCCTATTGCACCTGATGCTATAACGTAGATGAAAATGTAGCCAAAGGGATTGTGGGTGCTGACATTGAATGTATGCGTGACTGGTCTGCCGTCCGTGTAAAGATCGACTCTAAAGACGTGGTTTCCGTGCCTTTTGAAGACATACTCAAAGCTCCAAAAGCCCCCCTCGATTGACTGAGGCTCGATGGCATCTACCTGGACATCATCGTAAAATATTTTGATTCCCATGGTGAAGCGCTTGACATCACGTAGGTCCAGATCCGTCACATGCATAAGGATTCTGGCCTTTTCGTTTACGGTTGGGATCTCTGGATCTGTTGCTATCTGGACCCGGTTGTCCCCTATCGTGGACTCGGCCGAATTCAAAAGGGAATGTGCACTTGCATTTTGTACCATTATTGGTGTGATCAAAAGCACAAAAAGCACGGATCTGGTCAGCACGATCTGGACAAGTTCTTTGTTCAATATATGCAAAATGATTTTTGCCAGAAATTGACAAAAGCTTTAAATGCAGACATAAAAAAAGCCAAACGTTGACCATAGTCAGTAAATCAATCGACATCAAGGCCCCAGTCGACACGGTTTTTACGTATTTTGCAAGACCCGAACACGTTTCGGATCAGATGACCGAAAAAGGAGTCGCACTGAATGTCATTCCAATGGACATCAAAGAGGGGATGGGTGTTGGAACCACGTTTCGCGTGGTGGGCGATTTTAACGGAAAAAGACTCGAATGGGACTGTGAGACAACCGAATTTGTAAGGGAGCGAAAAATCGCTGCCAAAATGTTCAGGGGCCCCTTCAAAAAGTGGAATATTACGACTGAATTTACACCAAAGTCAGAGCGACTGACGACTGTTACAATGACTGTGGATTATGACATGCCGTTTGGCCCGCTTGGCGGAATATTCAACAAACTCAAGTTTGCCAAGACGGCAGAAAAGGGAATGGAGTCTGCTCTGTATAGAGTCAGAGGCCTCCTGGAAGGAAACGGCTCGATTCCAGTATACATCACGCTTACTGCGTACCAGAAACTACTCGAGGAGAAAAAGAAAATGAACAACGTGCCTGTATCCACCGTCCTTACGGCAATCCTGGAAAAATACAACGAAATAGAAGCAAAGGCTTCGAACTGATCTTCAACTCAACTTTAAATTACCAGTCTAGTGCTTTTTGGTCTGGGGTCTATGGCTCAGCCAGGTAGAGCGAAGGACTCTTAAAAAAATTTGGAGACATCCTTATGTCGTGGGTTCAAATCCCACTAGACCCGCTCCTCTATCGGTGTTAAAATAGGATTCTGCCGTAATAGAAGTGAGAAAAAGAATTGGAAGAACTAGAACCAGTAACACTGTTTCTGTATTCAATCAAGAGCGACGAGACCAAACGGAAACACATCATCCATAACTATTCAAAAAGTCTTCAGGATTCATGACTCTGATATCCTTGTGAGGAAAATCCTTCTTGTTTCTGGTAACAATAATATCACATTTTGTTTTTGCAGAGTAATATTGTATTGCATCTTCATAATCTCTGAATTTGATGTCCTGTTTGGCCTGCTCTAATACCGATTCAGTCAACTCAATGATGTGATGACCATTAATGAGTTTCCACACATTGGTTCTTGCTTCTTTGTCTGGCTCTATTCGTATTCTGCGAAAGTACAGAATCGGAACTGTGAATGCTGAAATGTAACCACTGTATTTTTCTTTTCTAATGCCAGTTATCACCTCAAGGCTGTTGTTCCAACCCCGACGCATTTCAGAAATATCAACAAATATGTTTACATCGACAAAAACGTTGGGCCTTGTACTAGCCATGACGTTCAGCCACTATACGTCTCACCACTTCTTTATCTTGGGAAGGCGGATTATGTGGCTCTGTGCCGACCAGTGCCAATAATTCCCAATCGATTTCGATGTTGGGATTTTTCCTCATTAGCTCCTGCTCAAGTTTCTTGACTCTGTGTTTTTCAGTTTCTTTCTTTTTTTCAATTCGATTTATCTTGCTATAGAGATCTCTAAGGTGATTCATTTCCTTCTTAATCTGTCTTTTGATGTATTGAATGTCTTCTGCCATAAGAATAATTAGATATCTGATCTCATTTAAATAAATTTATGGCAGTACAAGCAACTTGAGTAATTTTTAGAAACCTTTAAAGCTGACTTTGCCGTAGAATAGAAAGAATCTGAAATTTAGACCGCTAAGGGAACGGAAACCATCAGATCTGTTCCTAAATCTGAAATTTTGGCATAGTTTTATTAAATTAATCCAAAAAAAATTCTCATGGTTGATTTAAACATGCCTGTCTTGCAGAGTTTCACTTTCAAACAAGTAATCGGCGAATTGCCGCAAGCAGACCACGAGTTGAGGAAAAAAATTGAAGACGAGGTATTGTTTTTAATAAAGAGTCTCCCAACAAAAAGCAAATCCGAGTTGGGGGAAATTCTGTCAAATCATCTAAAAATAAAGCAAGAACTGGATAGACAAGCTGGTGCAATGGCCCTAGATCAGCCAAAAATTGAACTGTTTCGCGAATTCATTACAAAATATATAAAAGAAATCGAATCACGCCTGTAATCTGGCTGTTTTGATACGCAATTGAACCACATTCAGTTCTAAAATAATAATTGATAAAACGTAACCCTTTTCCTAAATCCCACTTTGAAGTCTGCATGATTGCTTCAGTATGATTTCCATTCTTGAAACCTGCCCGTACTTGCCAGGCATTCACTCAAGTTCAATAAAAATGAGTATCAAAATGAGGAAGCATAAATAAGTAAAAAGCCCTGCTGATATCAAAAGATGGAAAACATAAAAATACTTGTAGCCGATGATGAGGAAGACCTGCTTGACACATACCAAACCATATTTGAATCAAAAAACTACAAAACCTTCCTGGCAAGAAACGGCCAAGAGTGTCTGGAAATATATCGCAGAGAATTACAAAAAACAAGCGATCCAAACTACCCGCCGTTCGACATAGTTGTTTTGGATCACAAAATGCCTAAAAAGAGCGGTCTTGATGTTGCAAAAGAAATACTGGAGCTCGTACCTAATCAAAGAGTGATCTTTGCATCTGCATTTGCAAAAGATATTCTGGTTCAAGCAGCCACAGAACTCAATCTGGGAGTGGAACTGCTTCAAAAACCATTCAATCTTGATTCATTAATAGACAAAATCGAGGACAAAGAAGTCTACTCAAAGCTGCAGGAATATGGTATAGAGAAAACACAAACAAGGAAAATTCGGCATGATGATCTCGTAAAACTAGAAAACATGCTGGCCGTAATCGAAAAAGAATATCTGTAATTTGACTGGGGGGGGG
>SBBK01000135.1 GCA_005240025.1 archaeon | reverse complement strand
TGTATGGTTTTTGAAACAACATTGCCTGCATGAGTATGTGGTTTTCTGGTATGACGATTCCGGTCTGATCATCGGAATAAACCATTTTCACTGTATCGCCCGTGCACTCCAGCATGTTGGCGTGAATGTGAATCATGTTTGTGTCTTTGAAGCTGAACTTCATGGATTCTGCGGCATCGCGAATTTGTTTTGTGCCCCTGGCAGTCCAGAGCGTCGCCACCCCATATTCGTTTTTAAACAGCCCAAGGATTTCCGAGGGGTCAGGCGCTACATCTTTGAATCGTATGCTCATCATGTGAACATGCATCTGCCTTGTTGGGACCTTTATTGCCTGAATGAACAATGGTGTGTCTTTACCCATGTAAGACTTTACATCGTCTTGGTGGTGCGGGTTTGGTGACCATTCTACTGTGTCAGGAACGGATTTGTCAGTCTGCTCCAAATCAGCCCAACGTCTGACCAGTATCGCATCAAACCTCAATAATCTGGAGCCATATTTTTCACGCAGTGGTTGCAGGACCCTTCCCATCCCTGTGACATTGCAGCTTCCCTGCATGACATGTTTTTTGCCAAATGCCTCTCTGTAGTTCACACGTGAATTAAACAAAAGATCAGAAACTCGCTCATCCCCAAAGACAGATTCTCCGCCCTGGTAAATTGCCATTAGCCCCATAGGCTCGTAAAGCTGTTTTTTGTTAAGATAACCTGTGCCACCTGGCGACGCATCGATTACCAGGTCACACTCAGACAGGGCATCCTCGATGCTTCCTTTTATTTTGTAATTTTTGAACGAGTCGATTTTTTTGGCAGGGACATATACATCAAATCCCCGGGAGATTGCATCGTCTACTCTGTCGTCGGGGGAGTATTTTCCAATGCCCACTACCTTGATTTGTGGATCGTCTTTGATAAACTGCACAACCCTGTTCCCGATGGAACCGTATCCGTTTACAAAAACTTTCTTCATGTCATTTTTTTAGGCGCGGTATTTATCTAGATTGTGGCAAGACACAGGACTTGTCCGGCAGTTCACTTGGATCAGGTTTTGCGACATTTGCGAATCTAAAAGACTAAATTGACGATATCGCGAGGGCACTTGTTGATACATGCGACCTCCCTTGGGATAGGAGCTGGAATTGCCGCAGCTGCCGTAATCGGAGTGTTTTTTGCACTAAATTATTTTCAAACAGACACTGTCTTTAAAACCGAGGATATAGAACAGGCAGGGCCAGAAAAACAGCTGGAAAAACCTGCTGTTACCAATCAGCCACAACAGGTGCAGCTGTCGCTTTTTTCAGACAATGCATCGCCATATCTGGGTCAGCCGGAGGCACCGATAACAATAGTGGAGTTTGGAGACTACCAGTGTTTTTACTGCAACAAATTCTTTCATGATACCGAAGGCCAGATTTATGAAAATTATATCAAAACAGGCAAGGCAAAGCTTGTCTTCAAGGACTTTACCATAATAGGCCAGGATTCCGTAGTGGCTGCCCACGCAGCACATTGTGCAGGCGAACAGGGCAAGTTCTGGGAGTATCACGATACATTATACAACAACTGGAATGGGGAAAACAATGGTTGGGCGTCATCTGAAAACCAGATTAGATTTGCTCAGGGTATAGGTCTTGATGCCACGAGTTTTTCAGAATGCATGTCGAGCAACAGGTACGCCGAAACGATTCAAGCAAGCACACGAGATGCGCAGACGCTTGGCCTTACTGGAACGCCTGGATTTTTTATCATCGGGCCAAACAACAACATAGTCAAAATTCCAGGGGCTCAACCATATGATGTCTTTGCAAACGTGTTGGAATCCGAGGAACTCAAAGGCAACTAGATTTTGTCTGCGGCATTTTAGTCATGGAGTTTAATTGTGTAAGAGATTGTTCGCAGTGCTGCATTGAACGCGAGTACTATCCAACAAAAAAATTTGGCAAAGTCGGGGTACTGATACTCGGGGAGGAAAAAGAAAGGATCGAATCGCTTGCCCGGGCACACAAAATAAAACTCAGGATCCTGCCAAGGATTGGCGTCTCATATGAAAACCAGCTGGGGCCTGACAGAATCATTGCATATCAAATGATGGGAAGAGAGCAAAACGGTAACACGTGTCCATTTTTGGATACCGAGTCGACTGAAAGATCCTCCCACAACGGTTTTGTCTGCAAAATTTATGACCAGAGGCCACTTGCCTGCCGCGCATATCCGTTAATTGAGAATGACCCTCCAACTCTGGACTCCAAATGCAAGTTCTGCCAGAACGGCCAGACTGCCACGGGCAACCTTGGTGGTGAGACAGAGGCCATCATACAGATAAAATCAAAGATGGCAACAGGTGCACCGATCATCTGGAGGTATGCCACTGGGACAGGCGAGGCGGAAGACATGCCACAAATCAGGAAAGGCTGGATAAGAGACCTGACTTTGTGAGATTTGCAAAAGTACTGGTATTTTTTATAAGAATCGCAAACAAGGTTTGTGATTGTGTGAGTTTTGTAAAATTTGAATAAAAATCACTAAATGGTGCAGCGCAATTACCCAACAACCCTTATATCCAAAAATGAAAGAGGTAGCTCATGGCTGCAGGCATAGACGACATTGCATTGTACATCCCAAGGCTATTTGTGGACTCGGCAGACTTTGCCAGGGCGCGAGGCTTGGACCCCGCCAAACTCAAGACAGGGCTTGGGATATCCAAGATGGCAATTGTGGATGCCAACCAGGATCCTGCGTGCCTGGCAGCAAACGCGTGCCTCAAGCTCATGCAAAAAAACAAGATTGCGCCAAAGGACATAGGGAGACTTTATGTGGCCACAGAGTCCGCGCTGGACGAATCCAAGGCCCTAAATTCTTACGTTATCGGGATGCTAGAACAGGTGTACGGCACGGACTCCTTTGAGCACTGTGGTGGAATAGAATGCAAGTTTGCCTGCGTTTCGGGCTCTTACGCTCTGTATGACAATTGCAACTGGATACGTGCGGGGGAGGCCGAAGGCAAATCCGCAATAGTCGTGGTATCAGATATCGCAAAATACGACCTTGGCTCAGCAGGAGAATACACTCAGGGGGCAGGATCAATTGCGATGCTTCTCAACGATTCCCCAAGACTCTTGCAGTTTGATTCCAAGGTCACGTCGACCTCAATTAAAAACGAATATGATTTTTACAGGCCGTTTGGAAAGGAGACCCCCATAGTCCATGGCCAGTATTCCAATCTGCTGTATTTGATTCAAGTCAAAAAGGCCTTCGAGTCATACAAGAAAAAGGCCCTGGAGTCCAAACTTATCAAGCTAAAAGAAGGCGAGACCATACTGGACCATATTGATTATTTGTGCATGCACCTTCCATACAGTACCATGGGCAAAAAGGCCCTGGCATATCTCCTCAGACGCGAATGGAGGCATCTGCCAAGATGGAAACAGATAGTTGAGCAGACCGGGATGGATGAGCCTGCCCCAAGGAACCCGCGTGGCACAATCGAGTCAATTTTGGCAGACGATGAATACATGGGCAAAGACCACGAGTTTACCAGGTTGTTTACAAAGACAAAAGAGTTTCAACAGTTTTACGATGACAAGCTTGCCAGCTCGCTTGTCGCATCTGCAATGATTGGGAATCTGTATACTGCGTCCCTGTATTTGGGGCTGCGAAGTTGCCTGGAGTTTGAATTCCAAAAGGGAGTTGACCTTGAAGGAAAACGCATCGGGTTTGGATCATACGGGAGCGGAAGCAGTGCTATGGTGTTTAGCGGCGTGATCCAGCCAGCATACAGGGAACTGGTAAAAGACATGAACATAGAAGCCGAGATCGGCCAGCGAAGAAAGCTTTCACTTGAAGAATATGAAGAAATTCACGAAAACAGACGCGGTCCACATCAGAGCCTCCTTGAGGCAAAAAAAGAGTTTGTCCTGGTCAACGTTGAGAAAAGCCCCGAAAGCAGGGGCGAGCGCAAGTACGCGTTTTACGATTGAATCAGACTCACACACATGGAAACTGCCACAATCAAGGAAATATTGTATGACGAGCTGGGAAAAATATCCGAGTCAAGAATCCAGCAAGAGATAGCAGACAACAACATTTCCAAACTGGTCAGGCAGGTAGTCGGGGCATGTATTCCGAGGATACAGGATGGTTTTGAAGATCTTGGTACACTTGCAGAAAGTCTGTCTCACTATGTATTGACCAACGTCCTCATTCCAAGCCAGCGAAAAATCACACTGGATGGCATCGATATTGATGCAGTCATTCCGGATTCCAGGACACTGGCATCATCCCCAAAGGACGCACTCGTTTTGTATTTTGTAAAGACTGAAAATCGCAGTGTCGTCAAAAACTATTTGAAAAGACTTGAAGAAAGACTGCAGTCAGTAAAAGAAAATATCCTCGTCATATCAAAATCCAATCTTGATGAATACAAGACATACGTGATCAAGTCAGATTTTTCAGACATGTTCGATGACATCAACAAGTTTTTGTCCACAAAAAAGCCAAGTTTTCGAATTTTCAAGACATAACAAAAAGCGCTGAACTCTTTAGAATTTCAGCGATTTTTTCGATATGTGTTTTTTTCATATATGGAACAGAGCACAGTACTGGAACGCCACTAAGATTTTCAAGATCGTTTTTTAATTCTGACACATCATAACCTTCAGAACCACTTTCGTTAATTATTAAACCACGTATTCCAAGGCCGTATTTTTTGGCAGCATTCAGAGTCAGCAAGGTGTGATTTATTGTTCCAATCCTTGAGCTGGCCACGATTATGGTGTCAAGGGCCATGTCCTTTATGAGATCTGCAACACAGTAATTTCTTGAAATCGGCGTCAATATTCCGCCAACTCCTTCGACTATAATGACGTCGTGAAGCGCCTGAAGCTTTTCAAATCTGCTCAAAACGAGGCGCATATCAATGTCGAGGCCAAGCCTGCTTGCAGCAGCATATGGGGAAGCGGGAATTGGGAAAAAGTACGGGTTTATCAGATCTTCAGGATCTGTGATCTGTGCTGCATTTGCAAGAATGGCTACGTCTTCGGACTTGTAGCCGGTTTTCTTTTGGTCTCCAGTTGCAAACGGCTTCATTACTCCCACATCCATGCCGGATGCTTTCATGGCAAAAGCAAGTGCGGCAGCAATCGTGGTTTTGCCAATCCCCGTGTCCGTGCCGGTTATGAAAAAAGACTTCACTGTAGCAGTTCAGCCAGATTATATGATTAACCTTATCGGTTAATTAAGCTGAATTTGGGAGAGACTGGCATGCGGCCCCGGAGTTTTGTTTGGTATCCATATGCGCAAATGAACGAGTGGCAAACAGCCGACAGGATAGCAAAAGGGGATGGAATGTGGCTTGTAGATACAAAAGGGAACAGACTTCTTGATGGGGTGGCAAGCATGTGGTGTAACGTATGGGGTCACTCAAAAAAAGAGATCATCTCGGCCATGCACAAACAATTGGAAAAAATTCCACATTCCTCACTTTTTAATCTGACAAACGAGCCAGCCGAACGCCTAGCACAAAAACTGGTAACAATTTCGCCAAACATGCATCGGGCATTTTACTCCGATGATGGATCGACTGCGATGGAGGTGGCATTCAAGATGGCCATCCAGTACTGGCAAAACACTGGACAAAACAAGACACGGTTTGCTACTTTGCAAAACGGATATCATGGAGACACCCTTGGCGCAATGTCTGTTGGATTTGTTCCTGGCTTTTTTTCCAGATTCAAAGGCCAGATGCCAAAAACAATTCAAATTCCATTTTTAAACAGTTATCGAATTCCGAAAAATCTCAGGCACGAGGAATATTACTGGCAGGT
>SBBK01000004.1 GCA_005240025.1 archaeon | reverse complement strand
GACCTGGAACTTGGTGTGTCCAAGTCTGGTCAAATTCGTAATTTTATTATGTTTCGGGCTAGTTCACCGGACTTGTCCGGCAGTAGTTCATTTGTAAATCCGACCTCGTTTATCCAATTCAACTACAAATATTATCAACAGGTTTTGTTCTAAATCCATAATTACCCTGTAATCGCCAACTCTCAATCTGTAAAATGGTGAATTGGCCAATCGAGTTACAAATCTAAATGGGTCATCCCTGCAGCAAAGTATGGAGCGAATGATTCTTTGGGAATTTTTAGTATCTGACTTTTCTAGCTGTTTTATGGATTTTATAGACCATATGATCTGCCACACCATCTATTTTATTCCAAACTTCCTTTTTACTTGTTCAGTGGTATAAACACGCCCAGCTTTGATATCTGCTAATCCTTCTTCAATATTTTTGATTACCTCGGCACTTAGAAAATCATCCTCTTTACCATTTGTCAAGAGTCGTTCAATCACAGATTCGTATGTTTCTCCAGAATAATTCATTTGCTTTTTTAATTCATTTTTCAGTTTTTTAGATAATCTGATTGTACTCTGTTCCATGTATACAATTGTATATTAGTATATACAGAGATATAAGAATTACTCTAACTTGGGTTTCCCACACTGTCCTTGAGTAAAGTCTTTCTGACCAATATCGGAATGTTGTAAAATGCGGCAAGTGCCTTACATGTATGTTCTGGAATGGTTCCCATAGGGGGTAAGTCGGTGTATTGTTTTGAGTTTTTTTATGAAGTCGATTGCCCTTGCCACAAAAAAACTCAGGTTTGTCGAATCTGTTCCAATCGGGTGGATGATTATTTCTGCGTGAATCACAAATCAGTGTGATCCGGATTTGCTTAAAACTTTTCAGGCCGGCGGTTTTTTTTCTATTGCCTTTGCCCCGCCTTTTTTCCTTTTTGCGCCAAAGCTAATCAGTACCAGCAAAAATCCAATCCCCGCAAGCATTCCAGCCAGATTGGAGTAGTCCCTGAATTCTCGCTGCTTTGTGACCACCTGGGCGGACTGCTCCTCTGTCATCCCGCGCTCCCAAACGGGCAGTGCCGTGTTGAAATATATCAAAAACACAATGCCGACACATAGCATTGCAAGGCCGCCACCGAGGATTTTTTTGTCGACTGGCATCAATTAAAGAGAATGGCCGTCTCCCTTATAGAATTTGGCCAAACGGCAGCCTGACGGATTCAACATCTGTTTGGGAATTGCGGGGCCTTTGGGGAGACATGAATGCAGTTGTCCAGTTTTTACCAAACCATTAAACGGATTCAAAGATGGGGCCGGATCAACTTTATCTTGGAAAATGACCATATTCCTGCTGAAGCTAACACAGGTACAGTCAAGGTGGTGACGTACTGAAACGCTGTGACCTGTTCTACGCGCTCGTGTTAGCTTCCCTACCTCGTGCTGATTTTAAGAGAAAACGGTTCGATCATACCTTTGCCCTGCGCCATCTCAAAGAATCGGCGTATTGCTGCTTCGCCTTGTTTGCCCATCTCTACTGTGACATCATTTACGTACATTTTGACAAACTTTTTGATTAGGTCTGGTGACTTGCCCCTGCCATATTTCATGGAATAGTCCAGGGCGTCCTCAAAGTGGTCCAGACCATACTGGATTGATTTTTGGAGAAAGTCATCGAATTTCCGTATCGTGGATCTGTCAAATCTGTCGCTCATGATGTTTGTCCCAAGGGGAACTGGCAGTCCGCCGGTTGTCCTGTCCCACCACTCCCCGACATCGAGAATTTTTGTGAGGCCTTCTTGCACATACGACAACTGGGTCTCGTGTATTACCAGTCCTGCATCTGCCATTCCTGCGCGAACTGCCGCAGGTATGTCACTAAAGTTCATCTCCACATAATCAAACCTGCCAATCATTAGCTGCAAGAGCAAAAATGCAGACGTCATTTTGCCAGGCACTGCAATTTTTGATCTTTCAAGGTGGACCGGTTTGGTTGAGACCACGATTGGCCCGTATCCGATGCCAAAGCTCCCGCCACTCCTCAAAATGGTATAGTCTGGCAGATACGCGCATGCATGGACGGAAACGGCAGTGACGTCAAGTTCGGATTTTAATGCCCTTCTGTTCAATGCCTCGATGTCGTCAATTACGTGCTGTATGGTAAAATCACTGGATGGTACCTTGCCTGTGAGCATTCCGTAAAACATGAATGCATCGTCAGAGTCTGGCGTGTGCCCAACTGTAATCCTCATGTGGTGCGTTAAAAAAATCTCAATAAATAACATGCTGATTTTTTTTGCAACACTAATAACATGATGTGCGCAAAACCAGATTCATGAATACAATCAGGGCGTTAGAATCTGACATTGAATCGCAGCTCATCATGGACATAAAGACAATGAAACCGCTTTCTACACGTCATCAAAAAAACACGATCATATGCGGAAGCGGAGACTCACTTGCGGCCGCCATGCTTGCAGAGTCGTTTTCCGACTACAGGGTACGTTCCATGGATCCACTCGAGCTTGCAAAAAACCCGGGGCTTGCCGGCAAAAAATCAGTCTACTTTGTCTCAGTTTCCGGCCGCACCACATCAAATATCGCAGCGGCAAAAAACACAAACTCGACTGCCATCACAAAAAACACCGCATCGCCACTTGCAAAAGCATGTAAAAAAATTATCCCCCTGCAATACCATGACGCAGGAGTCCAGACTGCCGGAACGGTCGGGTTTTTGGCCAGCGCAATTGCGTGCCTGAATCTTGCAGGTAGAATCAAAATAAAAAATGTGGCTGCGCTCTACCAAAAAGCGGTGCAACAGGCCCAAATCAAGCTAAAACACAACACCTTCTTTTTGGGAAACCAGCACACCTATCCTGTAGCCATGTATGCTGCAGCAAAACTCTACGAGGTGCTGGGTTTGCCTGCACACTATGCCAGAACGGAGCAGTTTTCCCACATGGAGCTTTTTTGCGCAAAACCGCACGACACCATAATTGTATTTGAGGAAAAAAACAAACACAACGCAAGGCTTGCAGCGAATCTGAAAAAACTCGGGCTAAACGTGCACATTCCATCGGCTACCGGTGACAAAATCTCGCAGGTCATATTTTACACGTTTTTTTCGCAGCACCTTGCGTTATACAATGCAAAACAAAGACGGCTCCGCAACTGTTACTTTGTGACACGCAAAAAAATCCGCAACGCAAGCTCGCACATGATCTATTGATTGCAAATTTGCACATTTTTTTGACAAGATTTAATACCCCTCTGCCTAGGACTTGAATCAAATATGAAATTCAAGGCAACAGAACAGATCTTAAAGATAATCAAAAACAAAGACAACATCAGGAACTTTGGGGTAATTGCCCACGTAGACCACGGAAAGACCACCATGAGTGACAGTCTCCTGGGATATGCCGGAATAATCTCGCCCCAGATGGCAGGGCGCGCACTCGCACTGGACTCCATGAAGCTGGAGCAGGACAGGCAGATGACCATAGTTCAGGCAAACGTCACCCTGCTTTTTGAGCAGGGCGGCAGGGAATATGTAATAAACATGATAGACACGCCAGGCCACATCGACTTTACCGGCCGGGTCACGCGCAGTCTTCGGGCGATAGACGGTGCAGTCGTGGTGTCGGACTCTGTGGAGGGGATAATGACGCAAACTGAGACAGTGACAAGGCAGGCACTCGAGGAGCGCGTAAGGCCGGTTTTGTACATCAACAAAATAGACCGCCTCATAAAGGAGCTGAGACTGCCGCCTGACAAAATGCAGGAATGGCTTGCAAACATAATCACTACATTTAACGGACTGATCGACACCTATGCAGAACCGGAATACCGGGACAAATGGAAGGTCTCAATCCAGGACGGCAGCGTCTCGTTTGGCTCAGCAAAGGACAGGTGGGGATTTAACATTGACGTCATGAAGGAAAAGGGAATATCGTTTAAGGACATTTATGCGGCATATGCCGAGGGCGGAAGCGTAGACGATCTGGCAAAAAAGGCGCCCCTTGCAGAGGCAGTCCTTGGTATGGTGGTAAAACACCACCCGCCGCCACACGTTGCGCAAAAATACAGGATTCCAAAAATCTGGAAGGGTGATCTGGAATCCGACATTGGAAAATCGATTCTAAACTGCGACGACACAGGACCTGCAGTCATGATGATTGTAAACATGGCAATGGACCCTGCCGCAGGACCTGTTGCGATTGGAAGACTGTTTTCAGGCACACTCAGGGACGGCCAGCCCGTCCATCTTATTGACAGCAAGCGCGAGGGCAAGATCCAGTCTGTCAACTTTTTCATGGGAAGCCAAAGAGAAATGGTAGGCGAGCTTGGGGCCGGAAACATCCCAGCACTTTTGGGACTCAACGAGGCCAGGGCAGGCCAGACCCTCTCGTCAGTCAAGGACGTTCAGATTTTTGAGGGAATCCAGTATGTCTCTGAGCCGGTTGTACAAATAGCGGTGGAACCCAAGCATCCAAAGGATCTGCCAAAGCTAGTAGAGGTGCTCCGAAGGCTGACAATTGAGGACCCGAATCTGGTAGTCAAGATAAACGAGGAAAGCGGAGAGACGGTAATTGCCGGAATGGGGGTACTGCATCTTGAAATTGCGACAGCACTGATTGCCGATGCCGGACTCCAAATAGTGACATCGCAGCCACTCATCAACTACAGGGAGACGATTCTGGGCAGCTCCGAGGTGGTAATGTCAAAATCGCCAAACCGTCACAACAAGATTTTCATGAAGGTCGAGCCCCTTGAGCCGGAGATTGCCGACATGATTCGAGCTGGTCAGCTCTCGGAAATGAAGGACAAAAAAGAGGTGGCGACAATTTTGCGCAACAAGGGATGGGACGCCGACATTGCAAAAAGCGTAATGAAGTTCGACCCGCGAGGCAACGTCTTTCTCAACGGGACCAAGGGCGTTCAGTTTATCCAGGAATCCACCGATTCCATCCTGTCGGGATTTGATGATGTCATGAAGGAGGGCCCGCTGGCAAAGGAACAGGTGCGAAACTGCAAATTTACATTCACTCACTTTGTGCCCCACGAAGATCCTGCACACAGGGGGCTCTCACAGCTCAGTCCTGCATCAAGGCGGGCCTGTATGGGCGCAATGCTCAAGGCCCAACCAATGATGCTGGAGCCGATGCTTGGGATCGAGGTCCGCGTCCCGCAGGACATGATTGGAGACGTGGCAACCGTTCTTTCTGGAAAACGCGGCAAAGTACTTGATATGCAGCAAAAAGGAATCACCAGCATTGTCACAGGCGAGGTTCCTGCCTCTGAGACATTTGATCTGTCCGAAACCATGAGGGGACAGACGGCAGGAAAGGCAATGTGGAACACGCACTTTAAGGCGTGGACGCCGATTCCAAAGTCGATTGCGGCAACTCTGGTTGCCGACATTCGAAAGAGAAAGGGGCTTGCGCCGGAGCCTCCGACTGCGGATGAGTTTGTAGACAGCGAGTAAAAATGGTTTCCCCCGTTTTACACATGAATTTAGACAATGCACTAGAAAATCTTAATTTTATACCACACAAAACATCACATAATGAGTATTGGACAAGATCATAATATTCAAACAAAAATAAGCTTTTCTGAAGATGGGGTTGTAAAAAATGTCAACATCAACCCAAATTCGGTTAATCTCTCTAATGGAGAGGAATTACTTTGGAGTTATAATATCACTCAAGGATTTATAAGAAAAAAAGCTATAGAGATGCTTGGAATTTCTAATTATAGAATTATGAGAGTTGATTTAATCAATAATACGGTATTAGGTTACATATTACTTCAAGATCTTGACGATGTTGTTGTCATGAATACTCATCGAGTATCTGACTCTATTGGATATAGTATGTATGCCGGAAGTGGTGGCAGATTTATGAATATAGCAGGACCGCGATTTTCATCAGGAACAAGTAAAACAATTGGAG
>SBBK01000022.1 GCA_005240025.1 archaeon | reverse complement strand
GATCAATACAGCACACAAGACAATCACCAAGTGGCTCAAATGATACCGGAAATCGACTGCAGAATAGAGCTACAGTGCAAAGTAAACCCAACCGAAGACCCACTCAAAGTCCAGCGGGCAATCTCAAACATATTGGATAACATCGAGCTCAAAACAAGACAGGGAGCCATGACGGCAGTATCAAAAGACATTTCATCGCTTGCAAAAATTCACCAATCCATCCAAAACCACAGATCCCATCGCATCTACATGCGCTTTCTTGGCAACAATCTGGAAGGTAACACAACTTGGTTCTACCTAAACAAGCAAGCCGCGTTTGTCAACGTAATATCGTTGTGCGAACACGCAAACGAGTCTCCACTGGGGCCAATCAAGATTGTCATGTATTCAAAGAGCATCGAGCGCGTAATAGAGTGGCTCACCTCCCTTTAGTCAGCTTTTTTTCTTATTTTATCAGCGAAAATGAGTTTTCACACTTTTATGATTTTTACACAATTCAAGCCAATTGAGACTAAAGCTTGCCATAATTGGCATATTGGTGCTGGCGGGGGGATTCATGCTTTATCCACAGCTTACCAAATCGCCCCAAATCCACACCTCCAGTCTAAGTGCAATGACACAGGACCTAGATGGCCTAAAAGATACAACATTCCATCGAGTAAACTATGAGCTTGACAAGACAATCAACAAGGTAGAAGACAAAATCGAGCAAATCAATCCAACCGAAGTAATTCCAATAAAACAAATCCAACAAAAAGTAGCCACACCACAAATACAGGAAGTATATGCCGGCCAAGTCTATGAAAAAGACGAAAAAAACAACTGCAAGATATCAGTCCCAAAGATGGCCAAGACAATAAATGGTGTAAAAGAACTCACTCATACAATCACACTGCAAGAGTGTCCCTATGAAAAACTGGATCCGGTCTCAGTTAGCACAGGCACAGACCCAATCACAAACACACAAACAGTCTCGGTTAGCCCAACCCCCCAAAATATGATCTTTGAAACGCTCCAACTCAAAACAACAAGAAACCAAGATGACACCATATCAATCTATTATGAGGACACATCGAAAAAAACACTAAAGGTTTCTATCACACTTAGGAACTCAGACAAGGAACTGTTTTCCGGAGAGTTTTTTTCATCAAAATTTGACACAAGCGTAAACGATGTATCTAAAAGCCCCCACACAATAGAAATGACAGTAGAGCACGTCGATTATGGGACAGTGGCATCATCGGTGTATAACCCGCAAGGAAACGATGCCACAATTTATGGCGTGTTTTCGCAGGGATCCTAGCTCTCGCATATCGATACGAGGTGGGGCAGTGCATTGGCAGACGTCTCCCTCAGCGACAAATCCATTCTTTCTGACATCACTGTGGCCTCGGGATTTACCTCGATTAGGATGGCACCGTTTTGCTTTGCGTATAGGGGAAGCGTGTTTGCAGGCGATACCGCCAGAGATGTGCCAGCTATTACCATGACATCACAGCTCTGGGCGTGCATAATGGACTTGCGCCATACATCCTGCGGGAGCGGCTCTCCAAACCAAACTACATCCGGCCTTAACATATTTCCACACCTGCATTTTGGGGGCAGGGAATCAAAACCGGAAGTGATGTCGTCTTTGTAGTCACAAAAGGTGCATCTGATTCTGATAATGGAACCGTGAATCTCCAAAACCTCGCTGCTGCCGGCCCTTTGATGCAATCCATCAATGTTTTGCGTCAGTACTGTTACGTCTTTGTATTTTTCAAGCGAAGATATGGCATAATGGCCATTGTTTGGCCTGGCATCAAGTATGTTTTTTCGCCGTTCCTCATACCACTCCCATACCAGCTCCGGATTTTCATAAAATGCATCAATTGTTGCAAGCTGCATCGGATCGTATTTTCTCCAGTACCCATCCTTGCCCCTGAATGTGGGAATGCCACTTTCTTGGGAAATCCCAGCACCAGTTACAAAGACTATCTTTTTTGCACTCCTGATACGATCTGCAACTTGCTCAAACATTTTATTTTATTTCTATTTCGAGGAGGTCTTGCGCCGCAATGACGGAATTGTGAATCTGTCTTGCCTCCAGCAAAAGCTCGGCCTCATCCTTGTATCGGGCAGAAAAATGCGTCAAAATCAGATTTCTCACTCTGGCATTTTTTGCCAGTGTGGCAGCCTCTTTTGCCGTGGAGTGAAACGTCTCAAGGGCCTTGTCTTTTAGCTTGTCTGAAAAAGTGCAATCAAAGGTCAAATAATCACAGTCTGCAAAAAACTCTTCAAGCGTCTTTGTCGGTCTTGTGTCTCCAGATATACCGATTCTTTTTCCCGCCCTCTTCGGTCCAAGGACATCGGACGGCTTTACAGTCTTGCTCCCGACTCTGACTTCCCGACCCATCTGGATATCGTGCCAGAGGGGCCCTTCTGGAATTCCCAGGCTTCTTGCCTTTTCCCTGTCGAATTTGCCCGGCCTGTCATTTTCTTGAAACAGATACGAAAACGCATCAACCGAATGCTCTGCAGTTGCGGCAAAAACGGCGTAGGTTTTTTCTTCACATATAACGCCCGGCTTTATCGCAGTAATCATAACTGGAAAGGACAGGCCGAAATTTAGAATCTTGATGTTCTGGGCAATGAACTCCTCGATGCCATCTGGGCCATAGATCTCCATGGGTTCCATTCTGTGTTGCAGGGTCATCGTCTGCAAAAGCCCAAGTATGCCAATACAGTGATCCCCATGCAAATGGGTGACAAAGATCTTCATTTTTTTGTTCCAGCCAAGACCGGACTTGAGGTATGATATTTGGGTTCCTTCTCCAGAATCAAACATCAGAATCTCGCCCTCCTTTTCGAGGCAAATGCAGGACATGGCGCGATTCTCCGTCGGCTGCGCAGCCGACGTGCCCAAAAACACCAACTTCATTTTATCAGAATCACCCTTGTCAGGCTTTTGTGCCTGTAGATTTCATATTTCTTTGTTGGTTTTATCTTGAGGTGGTTTTCTAGGCCCTTTTTGCACATTATTGCAAACTTTTTTTGTCTTGGGATTTTGGAAACAAAGTCCTCAATCAGTTTTTGAGGATGTTCTGAAACCTTGGATGCGGTACCATATGGGAGGTCAGTTACTATCCCATCAAATGTATCTCTAATTTGTAACATGTAGTCATAGTTTTCGTTAAAGACCTGGGAATCAACAAAGTTATTTTCTTGAAGATTATTTCTTGAAATCTGATACATCTTCTTATCAAAATCTATACCGATAGATTTGATGCCCATGGATTCTGCCTCCAAAAGCGTACTTCCAGTGCCACAAAAAGGGTCACATACAGTTTCACCATCGCCTAATTTTGCCAAGTTGATCATTGCCCGGGTGAGCTTCCAGTCCAACTCGTGGTGGAACTTGGTGTGCTTTTTTGGTCGTGGGGCAGCCTCAAACCTGGTTGAAAAGCCAAAAAAATTC
>SBBK01000042.1 GCA_005240025.1 archaeon | reverse complement strand
TTGCCGCATCCTCCTCGGCATTCCTGAGCAGCCTTGCCGCATCCTCCTCGGCATTCCTGAGCAGCCTTGCCGCATCCTCCTCGGCATTCCTGAGCAGCCTTGCCGCATCCTCATGTGCATTTTTTAGCATCCTTGCCGCATCATCGCGTGCATCTGGATTTCTACGATCCCGGTTCTGGTCATGTTGCATACAGACCACTTATAATGTTGATAATATTTGACTTCGTCTGTTTCATGTAAACAATACCCGAACGGGCACGAAACTGAATCTGTCGCGTTTCAGGGGCGTAGCTTAAATTCAAGTTATGCGCACTATTACCATGCGTTCAAATGATCATCAGATAAAGAAGGCACTGGTTGCCTTTACCGTAGAAAAAACGCTGCTGGACATGGGCAAGCCTGTTCTGGACGCTGTCTCAAAAAAACTCCTGGATGATTATAGATGCTATCTGCCAGATTGCTACGATCATCCCGAATATCTAAAGAGGATCCTGTCTGAGCTTTTTGGCAACGCACACGTAGCCATTGTAAATTCAATCAAAAACGATCTGGACGAATTTTCTCAACAAGCCCCAATCCATCAATTCATCGTTGCATTAAGCTAGCATGCAAACTCTACTGGAAAATATCTTAACAAAAAAATACCTGTTGGCTTCACTTGCCACAAGTGCTGTGGTTGTCCTCACGGCAAATCTTTTGGGCAGAGATGCTGCGATCCTTGTTGGCAATCTTATCTACATTCCAATTACGGGAGTACTTTTGGTTATGGCGTTTTTGACCTTTGCACGATTTGGGTTTACAGGACACCATGGCATTGCTTGGGCATCATTCGTCGGTTACGCAGTCTGTGCATTCATTGCCGAGATGCTCTGGATAATTATGGAGTTGCATTTCAAAATAGACCCGTTTCCTTCTGCTGCAGACATTTTCTATCTTGTCGAATACCCATTTCTTTTGCTGTTTTTCATCGCATATCTGCAGCCAATCAGGGGTGCAGTTACAAAGAAAATACTTGCTGTCGCAATTCTGATCCCGGCATCGATTCTGGCAGCATGCAAAATTCTGGTCACACCGGGAGCCGGGGGTGAACTGTTTGAAATCTTTCTTGGCTCAATTTACCCTATTTTCGATTCAATCCTATTGGTGCCGGCACTTGTTGGCGTGGCGCTCTTTTTCAAAGGCAAAATTAACTTCATGTGGTCTCTTTTCTTTTTTGGAACTATCTCAGTTTTTATTGCGGACTCGGCGTTTTTGTTTGGGCAAAGCGAAGATTCCTATTACACTGGTAACCCGATGGAAATCCTGTTTCACTGGGACTACATTCTACTTTCCTTTGGTTTGTATGGTAATCTGGCGTTGTTTAATAGGCCAAAAACACGCCAAAAATCTGACGATTTGGCATAAACTCAAACCAATTTACAAGAGTGGGAGATTCCGCACCCCTGGGATGAGTGTCTCGGTTTAACGCATATCACATAATTACCAAGTTTGGCAGAGTGATATTTTATACTCGATTTAACTATGGCTAGTGTTGACGTGTGAGAAAATCACCTCACTTAGGGAGCCACTGTTTGTAATCGGGGCATCGCTAGAAATTATAAAGACACGTACCACTGACGCAAAGATCCAGCCATCTATCAAAAAGATAGAACATGCATTGACTAAGATGGAGAAAATAATGAACGCCTAGATTTTTGATAATGCCAGTATTATCTTGTCAATATTGAATGGTTTGATGAATACTGCTGTTGGCCTGAGCGTATCGAGTTTTTCCCCTGTCTCATATTTTGTGTCTGCAGTTATTACTATGATTTTGGCTGTAGGGTCGATCTTTCGAATGTTTTCTAGAGCATACATGCCGTCATACTGTGGCATCATGAGGTCCAAAAATACAACATCCGGTGAGTATTTTTTGTACAGTTCGACTGCCTCCTTGCCATTATATCCTTTGCCCAAAACCTGGATATTTTTCAATTCCAAATACTCACAAAAGACTTCCACCGTATCCACGTCGTCATCTATTACTATTGCCGTGGTCATTAAATTATCTCGGCTGGTTTGTATTTTCCTGCCTTCTTCATGCGCTCAAGTCTCTTGACGACGAACCTGGCGGTTTGCCTTACGTCCTCGTTTGGGTCATTTAATGCGTTTTGTATCAACTCTATTGCCTCGGTGGCCCTCATCAATCCGAGTGATTCTAACGCCTCGTGTTTTGTCAGATCGCTTTTGTCGTTGAGTGCCGCCTTTATCAGTGCGGGAATCTTTGAACGCATATTCCGTGCGGCAATCTGGTAACATGCTTCGTGTTTTACCACATTATTGTTGTCATTTTCTAGAACCCACTCCATTAAATCTGCAATCTTGTCAAAGACCTCGCCGCCATGGTTTTCAGATGCCTCGCCTGCCAGCCACACAGCGTCCCAGCGTTTTGACTCGTCGCTTTCAACTCGCAGGATCTGCTCACAGCGCTTAATTCTTTCATTTACAGGTAATTCTCTTACATTGTTGTCGTCAAAAACATATATGCCCATTACCAAATTTGGAAATGTGTGTTTTCTATTAAAACCCTTTCATCCATCTACGGAAATAGTAATATATTATGACGTTGATGATTTACTATGGCTGGCCTAGATAGATTACTGGCAAAGTCTCTTGACACAATAATTCGAGAAAACCTTGGAGACAAAACCGTGCAAAAGATAGAAAAGAGGCTTTTTGAAAAATACGGCATTTCGTTGACGCAATCAATGGAGCAGTTCCACAAGCTTGATGTCGTGTTGCGCGAATTCTTTGGTGCAGGTGCTGACGGTCTAGAACAAAGGTTCATGCGATCCGTATGTACTGTCAAAGTGGTAAACGGCGCCACGCAGATCTCGATCGAAAATCCGACACTTACCAAGATTATTCTTGGGTCCTTTGGCGATGATGATAAAAAGAACATTCTTGCCGCACTGGACAAACAACCACTAATAATTTCACAAATCATCGAGCAGTGTAAAATACCGCAGACTTCGGGTTACAGAAAGGTAAATATGCTGATCGATGGGGGTTTTCTTATTCCACACGGCTATATCTCGGCTCCCGACGGTAAAAAAATAATAAAATACAGATCAATTTTTGATAAAATCGAAATTAACATTGTTAAAAACAAAGTCACAATAATGCTCCACCTCACTAAAGAGGATCATGCGGCAAGCTCTATACTTGCTGTTTGCTCACCTGCCAAATAAGTTCTGGGGCAGTTATTGCTGAGTGGGAATGGATTGGGTCTCTAGCATCATTTCAAAAGAAACCAATACTGGGTTAATCGCACACGTAACGCTGGCATCATATTTTTTGGCAAAAACTACGTTCGAGTCGTGCTTAGATTGAAATTCGCCAGATTTTTTGTTTGGAGTTAGCAAGTATGCTACAAAAAGATGTAAGAAAGCCTAACGCTTTCAAAGGTGGTAATGCAGATATTTATAATTAGTAGTTGTTTTTAAACAAATTTTTGGAATTACACATGATTTTATTAATTTTTAAACAGATTTGCGTATGTGGTATGATCAGTAATAAATAATTTGAGCACAAAGAATTAACGATTCGGAGAATGTAAGAGAAATCCCGGTGTCCAATCACGACTTGACTAGCGCAAGTAACATTGCCTGAACTCTTGCAGCGGCACAATGGTGCCGATTCGAATTCTAGCCGAGTGGGAAGTTGGCCACTCGCATTTTTTCCTTTTTTGATACTGATTTTGTTTGCTGTTTTGTCAACAAGTGGTTAATCCTGAAACTTAAATCCAATACGAATGTTGCATGCCATGTCTTGCCCGGTATTAAAATGACAAAAAATGGAATCACATTATCTGCAAATGGGATGACCATAAACCTGGACCCAAGACACGCAATGCCGGACAGCGTGAACTTTGTTTCACACGCACACACTGATCACCTGCCAAACAGGAAAAATGGTTTGATATTGACTACTCGCGAAACGAGGGAACTGGCCATGTTGCGCGGCAATGACCTCATAAACCATGTGGAATCTCTTGACGAATTCAAACTCTATGACTCGGGGCACATTCTTGGCTCAAGAGGGTTATTGCTTGATGATGTTTTCTACACTGGCGATATCTGCACAAGAGGGCGCGGATTTCTTGGTGGTGCGAATATTCCAAAATGTAAGGTGTTGATAACCGAATGCACATTCGGACGTGAAGAATTCATCTTTCCACAAACAGCCGAGATCGTAAAAAGAGTAAATGAAATAATATCTGAAATGTTCCACAATGGCAAACCCGTCCTGCTCCTTGGGTATCAACTTGGAAAGGCCCAAACACTATCCTACTTGTTTGGCCACTGGGCGCCAATGTATTACCATGATTCTGTCAAAGGCATGAACGACCTCCATACGTGGCTGGGCATCCAGATCAAAGAAGGGATTGGCCATACAGAAGCCGAGGCAAGGGGCCTGCTTGACAAAAAACCTTGGATCATGGTCTGCCCGTTATTATCTGAAGGCAATCCATTCATCAAACAAATGAAGTCAAAGTTTGGCGCAATAACAATCGGGTTTTCTGGCTGGGCAAGGTCTCGTCAACCGTTATATGGCCGGAAACATGATTATTCCATTCCACTCAGCGATCATTGTGATTATGATGAATTGGTCAGACTGGTACACAAAACCGGCGCGGAGAAGATCTACACAATACATGGTTTTGTCGAGGAATTTGCCGCAGCGCTAAATAAAATGGGCTTTGATGCGCAACCGCTCAAAGGTATTTCATTGGATGATTTTTTTAAACAATAACTTGGCTCATTGTGGTCATTCACTCTAAAAATCAAAACTAGCTTTAAATGAGAACCAAAACGCGATAATCTTGTTGTCAACCAACTCACTACGAAAAGATCATGACTTGATAGAGAAGGTAATACGGGCAATGGACGTAACACTACAGTTGCTAAAATCAGGCAAGGCAATCCCAGAATCCATCCTAATGCCAGTCATTGATTTTTCAAAAAACTTTACTGATGTATGTCATCACGGAAAAGAAGAAGAATCACTTTTTCCGGAACTAGAAAGGCATGGGTTTCCACGTAACATGGGCCCAATA
Source organism: archaeon (assembly GCA_005240025.1). Classification (GTDB taxonomy): domain Archaea; phylum Thermoproteota; class Nitrososphaeria; order Nitrososphaerales; family Nitrosopumilaceae; genus Nitrosotenuis. The sequence continues at coordinate 738 of SBBK01000042.1, read as the reverse complement.
GCCGTGATGCTCATGGAGCACGAAATCACTCGTAGGATTGCAGATAAAATCGATGAGTCTGCAAAAGAATATCTCAGTACTGGTTCCTCTAACGGTCTTATTGCCAGCCTCCAAGAATACATAGAACACGTGGCTGCCCATCTGTGGAAGGAAAACAACAGGCTTTTTGTCATGGCAGACATGCACCTACAGGGCAACGCAACTATTGACAAAAGTCTCAATGAGGTGGAGAAAGCAAAACTCGAGAAATTAGGCAGGTCTAGAGTTGATTATGAGACTCTGGTCTCTAATCTAGAGCTGGATGTATCGAAAATAGGCTGATCCGTATTAGATAAAACTCGTTTAAAATAAAAATTGTGAATTTATGGATTTACTCCACAATTACGGTTCCTGTCATCCATGGGTGGACTACACAAAAGTAATCGAAGGTACCTGCCTCATCAAAGGTGTATTCGAATGTGCTTCCTTGCATGAATATGCTGCTATCAAATGTACCGTCTGGCCCATCTGATGCAGTCCCACTAGTTACTGTGTGTGCTGCTGTGTCGTCATTTGTCCATGTGACAGTTCCGCCAACACCGATTGTCACAGTGTTTGGAATATAGCATTCGCCATTTTCTTCACAACCTGGCGTCGAAGAACCTGCTGGGATTGAAACTTGCGTTGATGCTGGCAACTCCTCAGCTGCCGGTGTTTCCTCCATTGCTGGTTCCTCAGCTGCCGGTGTTTCCTCCATTG
>SBBK01000023.1 GCA_005240025.1 archaeon | reverse complement strand
TGTGGCACCCATGACATCGCCAGATATACCGCCAAAGCTCCGCCTTGAAACTGCCAAAATCACCAAAGTGACCACAACGCATGCTGCAAGGGCAACAAAGCCGGCATTGTTTTGCAAGATTGCAATTGAGCCGATCGTAATTGCGGCTGCTATGACTAGTTTTTTTCTGTCCTTCATGCTTTCCACAAAGGGTGAGTTTGAGCCCTCCCATGCAGATGGCCCGAGGCTTGCCAAGAGAACCATTGAGAACTTGGCTATGATCTCAGATGCTAAAATTGCGGCAAACAGGTCAAATCCTTTAATTGTGCCAAGGGCAATTACCACTCCGGCCACATACAGCACTATTGTTATTATTCCTGCAGACCCGACTGACGGATCACGCATCACCTCGAGTTTTCTCTGTCTTGTTCCACGTACCATTAGACCATCTGCAAAATCAGAAAGCCCATCAGTGTGGTGAATTCCAGTAATCAGCACCAGGGCAGCTGCGGCCAGCAATCCAACAACCAGCGGATCCAAAAACAATGAGAGGCCATATGCGGCTGAACCAACCAACAGCCCTATTACCATTCCGATTATCGGGAAAAGATACATGTGTCTTGCGACGGTTTGCAGCCCCGAGTTTTTAGCTGGGATTATTGTCAGAAAGGAAAGAACTGAGCCCGCCTGACTAAACAAGAATCCACCAACCCACATAATGCAAAACAACTATCAGCGGAACCGTCACCAGTCCGCAAAACAAAATGCATGTTACCTTCATTAGCAAGATTGCCTTTCTGAAATGACTCATCTCAAGATCCATAGTCCCAGTGCCAAGAGCATAATGGTCAATTTTCTCAAATCTCGTCCCAAGAGCACCTGCCATTGCGGCCATCGGATAACCGGCGTTTGGACTGGAAGTCTTTGGGCCGTCCTTTCGCATTGTGACTAGCGAGTTTTTCCAATCTGCCCCCACCAGGGCAGCCGCAAGTATCATGACAAGTGCGGTGATTCTTGCAGGCAAATAGTTGAGGATTTTGTCACAGTTTGCGCCAAACCAACCAATGTTGCTAAAAATTGTATCCCGGTAACCAATCATGGAGTCTATCGTGTTTATTGTCCGGTATACAAACGCGCCCACAAGGCCAAACAGTCCAAAGTAAAACATCGGCCCAGTTATTCCGTCCACAATATTTTCACTCGTGCTCTCAAGAACCCCGGAAACCACGTGGTTTCTGTCAAGGTCCTTTGTTTTTCGTTTGACAAGCATTGAGAGTCTCTGTCTTGCCTCTTCGAGATTTCCCTCGGAGAGTGCCGACATTACAAGTGAACCATGTTTTTCAAGGCCCTTGACGGCAATGGTAGTCTTGAGCAGCACGGAGCCTGCCAGGATCACAGCAATTGTTGATACGATGTCGGCTGGATTTTTTGTAAGATAGCCATACAAAGCCAGTGTTGCAGCAACCACTCCGGTAACGCAGAGGGTTATGGCAACTCCGCCAAGTCTTTCTTTCCTTGGATTTTTTTGTTTTGCAAGTGGCACAATTCTTGCAATGAGTGATCCGACCCAAGCAGTTGGATGGTATCTGGTTTTTGGGTCTCCAAAGGCAAGGTCAAGGGTCATCGCCCCGACGATTATCAGAATTGTTTCAGGTATCAATTAATCAACCTCTCCAATTCCCTTATGTCGAGATTGGATTTTACCGTTTTTGCCAGTTTTTCGATTTCCCGCTCAAGTCTCTGCTTGTTCTGCCTTTTGAATAGGCTGAGCTTTCTGTCAAGGGAGTCTTCGTTTGGCAGGTCTATCTCGATGCGCGGAATTACGCCTAGAACAGGTTTGGATGTGATTTGTCTGAGTTTTTTAAAACCTGGCAAAAGCAGCCGGACATTTCCTCGGAACTTGTTTATAACAAGGCCCTTGATTAGTTTTTGGTGTTGCCTTGGCAAAAGCGACATTGTGCCCACTATGCTTGAAAACGAGCCGCCCCTTTCAATGTCGGAAACCAAAAACACCGGGGAGCGTATTTTTTGCGCAAGCAGCATGTTTGCAATGTCAAACTTTTGCAGATTGATTTCTGCCGGAGAGCCGGCCCCTTCGATTATTATCAGATCATGATTTTTTTTGAGATGGGAAAATGACTCCAGAGCAAGCGGCAATCCTTTTGCCAGAACAAATTTCTGATAATACGTCTGTGCAGTCATCTTCCTGTAGAACTTGCCCTGCAGTACTACTGAACTCCTGTAATTTCCGAGGGGTTTGAGTAAAATTGGATTGATGTGAGGAGTCATCACTGTTCTGGCTGCGATTGCCTGGATTGCCTGTGCCTGTGATATTTCAAAGCCATCCCCTTTGTATGAATAATTTGACATGTTTTGAGATTTGAAGGGCGCCACCCGATAGCCGGCGTTGGCGAATATCCTGCACAACGCAGTTACAAGCGTAGTCTTTCCAGCACCTGACGAGGTTCCCTGAATCATCAAGGTCCTGATCAAGACAGTGCCTCCAGTTCTTTTACCAGCTTGAGGTTTTCTTTGTGTGTTTTGACTGCGATTCTGATGTAGTTTTGGCCAAGACCCCTAAATGTGCTGCAGTCACGTACTAGGATTTTTTTTTGCAATAGTTTTTTTTGCAGAATTTTTGAGTGCATCTTTGTTTTTATTAGCATAAAGTTAGCTGTGGTAT
>SBBK01000011.1 GCA_005240025.1 archaeon | reverse complement strand
CTGGTGGAATCCACGCTGCCCGGCACGCGGAACGGTGTACATTATGCTAGAAGGTGAGATTGGTCCAAGTGTGCCAACAGCCCTGACACTTTTTCTTGATTTGTGCTGCTTTTTCTTGACACCCATCCTGGTCACCGGTCCTTCTATTCCCTTCCCCTTTGTTATTGATGCAACATCAACGGTTGCGCCAAGCTCAAAGACGTCTTCGACCTTGACTTGTTTTCCAAAAAGACCTTTGAGAAAATCAAATTGTTTTTTGATGTCGCCGCCCCTGACTGCGACTTCAAATACGTATGGCCTTTTTTGTGCAATACCGGCGTTGTTTGGAGAAACTGCCACCACGGCATAAAGTTCAGATGTTCTTCCCAGGAGTTTTTCTGCCTTTTCTAGGCCCCCCTCCGGTGGCCTGACTGTAAATAATCGAGATACTTCTTTTGGCATGTCGCTGCTGTAGATATCATAGAGTGCATGTGAGCCATAGTTGTCATGACGGTAACCCCTGATTCCAATTATCGAGACGGGCGGCGTTGCAACGACAGTACCAAGACTTACAAGCTGCTTTCCGTGGTTCGGCGTTTTTTCGCGGTCGTCGATGCTGACAATTTGAATGCAGCCCACCTTGAATCCTGCATAGCCCAGCAATTTCGGTTGCTCTGAGTTTAGATCGGGCCAAGTTCTGATTCGCGCCTCCATGTTTTTGGCGCGCCCCCTGGGAAGATATGCAAGGCTACCTCGACGTGGCTGGCTGTGTTTTCTATGACCCATAGATAATCGAAAACATTTGTTAACCCCATTATATACCTAGGGATAACAAAAGTTACGGTTTTAGCAGGTTTGCAATGGAATAGTAAATCGAGAGTCCGCCAATCACTACACCGGCAATTCCTGCAGCGACTGCAATCAAGATGAATTTTCGCATTTTCATGTCACTGCGAGTTTTCAAAATTCAAAATAGAGAGTGTGCCAAGTAATGCTTCTTCCATCCTGACTGTGGCAGTGGACTGGTCTGAAAAAAAGTTGAGTGTGGCCGAGTGCGGGATCTGGTTTATTTTTTTGCCCAGGATATCGTATAATCCTCGGTCTGGAGCACCAAAGACCAAAAGAAGGGGATGTTCGGTTTTGAGAAATTCTGCGAGTTTTTGTCGTGTGGCGTATTTGGCTTTTTTTGAAGTCAGTATTGTGTTGCCTTTCCACTCCTCAAGAAGCTTGATGAGGCTTGGTCTTTCTTTTACCTTGTAGCCCCAGTACTGCCCAATTGCATCTTCCGAGATTTCTTTTATCGATATTGAAGGCAGGACCGACTTGATCTGTACGGTTACCCGTTTTTTGTCATACTCTTTGCCATAGTATGGGATACGGTGACCTATGCCGATGTCGACAAACTTTTTGCCTTTGTGGAAAATTATCGCGCCTTCCCTTATGTCGCCTTCCTTTATCTCTTGCGGGTTTGAGGATAAAGCATGATGTGGAATTTGGAGTGGGTGCAAAATTCCTGCATATTTGAGCTCATCCATTTTTGGAAAAAGCGTCCGACGCAGATATTGCGGGGCTTCTAGGTATCTCAGTATTGTGGACAGGACAAATCTGTCGTGCTGGTTTGTGCCGTCCTCGTAAATGTAAATTGTCTTCACCCCAAAAATGGCACACGACCTGGCAATCAGTGAGACCTTACGGGACTTGTCCAGGTAGGTTGCCTCGTCCTTTAGACACGAATCTGGAATCGCAACAGAGATGTTCAAAACAGTCTAAACGGTCGGGGTTGGGAATTTCTGTTTTCCAGCCTTTGCGTATTTTGATATCTGTTCTTGTGACACTTTCTCGAATTGTTTTGTTGCCGATGTGATGTGAGACATTTTAATGTGGTCTGTTCCTTCCTTTTCCTCGCTTGCCAGGTATATGCACGCGGTGGCCAGTGCAGATGCATCCTCAATTGAAATGTCGCATCGGTAGTTTTTTTCAAGAAAGCCATTTGCCTGATCAGAACCTGCGCCGATTGCAACTGCGTCGTACGCAATAAAGGTCCCGCTTGGGTCTGTCAGAAAAAGCGAGTTTCCATGCGAGTCAATGCCAGCTATGATGAGTGCCACGCCAAACGGTCGTGCCCCTCCAAACTGTGTGTACTGCTGACACTGGTCGGCCAGGTGTTTTGCAACTGCTTCCACATCCACCGGCTCGTCGTAGACCATCCGATTGCTTTGAGCGAAAAATCTGGCCGTGTCTGCCTGGCTTCGAGCGTCCGGAATATAGCCGGCTGCTGCAAATCCAATGTGCTCGTCAATTTGAAAGATTTTGTGCGACGATTCTGAGATCTGCAGCTTGCGGGGTTTTTCTTCAACTGCAATTACTAGACCATCCTTGCTTTTGATGCCTACTGCGATTGCGCCACGCCTTACCGTTTCTATTGCATATTCAACCTGGTACAGCCTGCCGTCTGGCGAAAATATTGTAATAGCTCTGTCATAACCCTGTTGAGAAGGAAGCAATTCAATTTTGAATGCTTTGAAAGTTTAATTTAAGTCTAGTCGTGCTTGGATCGTGCGATTTGAGATTCCGTTTGGGGGCCACAAAAACGTACGTGCGCTGCACCCCAGAACCATTGAGATCACAACTGAACCGGATCTTACACTTCAGGGAGACTGCATAATTGGAGTCAATGCCGGCTGCGGCTGCAGGGGCATCCCAGAAAAGCTAAAGAAGAAACTGCGGCGTGCAGATTCAAAGATAACAATTACTATTTTGGTAAATGGCAAATCCTTTGAGGTGCGGGGGAACGGACATCCAGAGTTGAGACTTGAGAATGAGCACGACATCGTAATTAGGACAAGCAACTTTGTGTGTCCAAGGACGCTGGCGGTAGGATGCGACGGTGCATCAGACGACATCCCCAGGCAGATGATAAAGATGCTGCAGGACCCAAAAACAAAGGGAATGTTTGTAATCGAGGCTACCTGATCTTTTTTTGAGCATAGTCCTTGCTTTCAAGAACATTTGCAATTGCCCTGTTTACTATTTCCAGCATGATGGATTCGCTTGGGGATTCTGCTTTTTTGGTTGATGGTTTTTTTGAAATCCCGTCAAGTATTTTTTCGATTTTTGCCGAAGTCGACTTTATCATGCCGGAATATTTTGAGTCAAAATCCTTGGCATGAGAATTTGGAATTAGCTTAATCGAGGTTCCATAAAACTTGGCAATTGCGCCTCTGGCCTCCTCAATTTTCACGATTTCAATTACGCCTGCTTCCTTGAGGATCTCGAGGTGGTGGCGAATTGTTGTAATGGCCTTGTTATAGCCTGCCTTGTGAAGTTCGGTTCCGATCTGTTCGGTTGTAAGTTGCCTGTGATACAGCATTTCCACTATCTTGGACCTGGCAGGGTCTTCGAGTGCGCGGGCCTGGGATACCGAGATTGCCATAATTCGGCTTATTTTGATTGGTTTTTCAAGCAGCGTTGACATGATGCATGCCTGTATTTGTGTAAGCTAAAAGATCCAAGCATCAGAAATTGTTGTCCTCGAGCATTAATTTTTTTATGCTACGATAAATTTTGTAGAAGTTGATTTGTTGATGTCTTTTGATGCTAGAAATATTGGAGCGGTGTAGATAAATTAAGAGCATTATAACTTGCATAGTAGCAATTTCAGATT
>SBBK01000214.1 GCA_005240025.1 archaeon | reverse complement strand
TTGTTGTCGCAGAAAATGCTTCGATCGCCGTCACCATCAAAGGCAATTCCGAGATCCGCGTTGTTTTTTAGCACCTGGGCGGAGAGTTTCTGCAGATTGTTTGGAGTCGGCTCAGAGCCCCGGCCCGGGAAGCTGGCGTCGATTTTTTCGTTTATTTGAAATGTTTGACAACCAAGTTCTCTGCAGAGGGCTGGCGCTGCGACCGCCTGGGCGCCGTTGCCAAGGTCCAGAACAATTTTTAATTTTTTTGATTTTATTTTCTTGGTGTTCACGTGGGATTTGACTCCGTCAAGATATGTCCGCAGTACACGCTTTTCGGATCCCGTAGTTCCAAGTTTATTGCTTTTGTCGGACCATTTTTTGCCAAAATAAATATCCTCGATAACCTGCTCGTCTTCTCGCGATATTTCGACACCGTCCCTTGCGACGGGTTTGAGTCCGTTGTATTGAGGCGGGTTGTGTGAAGCTGTGATCATTATTCCGCCCCCATACCGGAGTGTTTTTGTTGCGTATTCAAGGGCAGGTGTTGGCACCAGTCCCCCCAGTTTGCAATCCAGCCCGCAGGAATTCAGCGTAGAACAGATGACCTTGGCAATGATCGGGCTAGAGTCCCTGCCATCATAACCAACAAGGATCGGTCCTGTTTTGAAAAAGGTTGCAATGGCAAGCGTTATGTCGTGAATAAATTCCAACGTCAGATCTTCTGAGAAGATGCCTCTGATTCCGTTTGTGCCAAATAATTTGCCCAACAGTTGGGTATTCTGGTGGCCAAATTTGTGCTTTGTTAGGTTTTTTGGCCGGGTTTTGTGTTTAGACGCCTTTTTGCAAAAAATGCCGCTGCCCCCATTATTGCAGCTGCGATCATCATGAATGGGATCCAATCAGGTGCGCCAAAGACAATCAATTCGTTTTGTGCGGGCATTAATAATGGAAACATGTCTCCTTTCCCGCGCAGAATATCGAGTGCGATGTGCGTGAGGACTGCTGAAAACGAAACGGTCCCAAGCAGGTAGTCTTTTTTGCCTAACGCAATCATCATTATTGGGACGGAGATCAGACCAAACATAAAAGAGTGAGACATTCTTGGCACTGCCTCCAGATTAAGAAACTGGATGAGATGGTCCGCATCAAGGGCAAGTGGAAAGATTCCTGCCAGTGTCAGATACCGCATACTGAGAGTGGTAGTACCTGCCATCAGACCGAAAGCCACATGACCTGCGATGTGATCCCATGACGGATCGCTCACTTCGAGTGGACTTCCAATGATGTAGGCGTCGGGCAAAAACTGCTGAAAAATTGGAAGTAGACCAATTAATGAAAATGCAGTGGACAGAGAACCATAAAGAACGATTGATTTGCCAATGAAGTTGATTGACTTCATTTTTTTGCCTCCACCAAACCACAATTTGAATTTGTGTTTAGACGTAAATGGTAAGCAATAAGTTTGTGTAGAATTTGAGCATCACTGCGGGAGTCGCCAAGCCCGGTCAAAGGCGTAAGGTTTAGGCCCTTATCTCTTAGGAGTTCGTGGGTTCAAATCCCACCTCCCGCACCTAAAATCAAAACAGCATTAATAAGGTGATTTTGCAACACACAACCATGAAAAAAATCCGGATAGGCATCACGGTGGTTGGAAAAGACAGGGAAGGAATCGTAGCCACATTTACGTACTTTATCTTTCAAAAACACGGAAACATTGAGAAGGTCAACCAGAATGTCATAAAGGGACTTTTTGGGATGCATCTTGAGGCGTCGTTTTCAAAAGAATTTGATTTCAAGGAATTTGACAGGCAGCTTAAGGACCTGGGAAAAAAGCTCGACATGGAGGTCAGCGTCTACCACGAGATAAACCTGCACAAAAATATCGCGGTTTTTGTTACCAGAGAACCGCACTGTCTTGTTGCCCTCCTTGATGCCAATGCGAAAAAGCATCTCAAAGGACAGATCAACATAATCGTAGGGACGGAAAAAACGCTGGAGTCATTTGCAAAAAAGGCAGGTGTTCCGTTTGTACTAGTTGATGACAAAGACCAGCAGAAAGCAGAAGACAGATTAATCGAAATTACAAAGCAATACGATATCGACCTGGTTGTTTTGGCCCGCTACATGCGCATAATGACTCCGAATTTTGTATGGCGATACCCGCACAGAATAATCAACATTCATCCGTCATTGTTGCCTGCCTTCCCCGGTGCGTTTGCGTACGAGCAGGCATTTGAACGCGGAACGAAAATTGTTGGTGTAACTGCGCACTATGTCACAGAAGAGCTGGATCAGGGTCCGATAATATTTCAGGATTCATTCAGGGTGGATTCTGCTGATACGCTTGAATCCATAAGGCAAAAGGGCCAGAGACTGGAGGCCGAGACCCTTCTAAAGGCAGTCAAGATGCACCTTGACGGCAAGCTCGAGGTAGGCTGGAGAAAAGTGCATTCAAAGTGAACAAGATAGGCGATTTTTCTGATCCAAACCTGAGACGGTTGCTCAAAAAGAGGCAGGCTGCGGTAATTCCCGTAGGCTCCATCGAGCAGCATGGTCCACACCTGCCGGTTTCTACAGATTCGGACATCGTGACCGAGGTTGCAAAAAGGGTTGCAAAAAAATGCAATTTTCTGCTCCTTCCAACCATTACATACGGGATCTCCTTTGAGCATGCGCCATTTTTCAATCTCAGCCTGGGTGAGAAGACCCTACAAAAGGTGCTAACCGACCTTTGTGCATCACTTGCGCAAAACAAGGTTTACACCATCATTATCCTAAATGGCCATCACGGCAATCAGGATGCACTCAGGGGACTGGATGGGAAGACTTTGGGAGGTTCCGGGAGAAAAACCAAGGTTTTCGTGTTTTCATACTGGCATTTTATGAAACAAGAGTTTGATCACGCAGGATTTGTCGAAACGTCACTCATGCTTGCAATTTCAGACAAAGTAGACATGAAAAACGCAAAAATGGGACTGGATGTGCACAAACTTGCACCAAAACAGAGAGAAAAGGTCGCAAGGCTTGCGGCAACTCGCTTTATTAAAGCTACAAGAAACGGCGTGTGGGGCGATCCCACAAAGGCGACAAAAAGGGACGGAAATGCAATTTTGGCTCAAATAGTACAAAACATTGCTAAAACCGTGTCAAAGTTGGCTTAGTGATTAAAACTCTAATTTTCACCAATGAAATTTTAATATAATCCCTAGTTAGGAGTGCCAATAAGTGAATTAAATGTCAGTTGACATGGCAGTTAAAGTACTGGACGAGAGCATTGACAAGATTGTTTTGATAAAGCTCAAAGGCGGCAAGACCATTAGAGGCAACCTCAGAGGTTTTGATCAGCATATGAACCTGCTACTCGACGGCTCAGAAGAGATCCCTTCTGAAGGCGAGGCAAGGAGCATAGGGACAATTGTTGTACGAGGAGATAATGTAGTCATGATTTCTCCTCCTCCTGCGTGATATTATGGGTCGTGGAACCCCTTCGATGGGTCTTTTCACAAGGAAGAAAACCCACATACGATGCAGAAGGTGCGGCAAGAACTCGTATCACAAGCGTGGCCACCGCTGTGCAAGCTGTGGTTATCCTGATGCAAGAATCCGCAAATATTCTTGGATCAAGTGGTACGCGTAAATGGAAGTTGCGCTGATTATTAGCTCGATTGCCGGCGTAGCTACTGCGGCAACCATCGGCAAGATTCCAAAGAAGGTTCCGCTGGTTGGTGCAAGTGCACGCATCAAGTCACAAATCGACACCCTGGGAATTGAAAAAGAGATTTTGGCCAAGACGATTTCAAGACTCTATACGGATAGCTCCGATCTGACCAAAGTCCAGCGTGACAGGCTGCTTTTGCGATACCAGCACCAGCTTGGGGTAATCCTGGCAAAGATTGAGAAACTCGAGGAGGCAAGCAGACATCCTGACCTGGGACCACTCGGAGACGGCCTTATCACTTTGATGGACCAAAAGCTTTCCTCACTTGACAAAAGACTTGCTGAAATTTCGACAAAGATTTCTGTGGCACAACTCCAGCTGGAAAAACCAGTCCAAAAAACCACAGAACAGCCCGCTCAAAAACAAACAGAAAAAACTGTCCAGAGAGATGAAGTTCAGAGCTCAAAGAGAATCGATGAGATAATCCAGTCATTTGCAAAGCCTACAAGTAGACTGGAGTTAACTACACTCACAGAAATTCCAGAAGACATTTCTGCCGTTGGGCCAGTCGAGATAAAACCAGCAATTGCGCCCCAACCTCAGCCAATTCCACAGATTCTAGTGCAACCACCCGTTTCCGAGATTTTGCAACCTCAGATTCAGCCACAAATCAAGCAAGAGTTTGTTCAAGATGCGACCGAAGAGCCACTGGAAGAGGAGATAGTGGAAGCAGTTCAGCCTCCAAAATTCATAACAGAGCCAATTGACATTGAAAAACAGGTAAAAGCAGAGCCACCAAAGCTTGGATTCAGAGAGCCGGAGCCTGAGAAAAAGAAGCCAAAAGCAAACATTCCAGAGTCCGAAATCGAAGACGATGTAGACGACATAGATTCCATAAAACGCGAGATAATGAAGACACTATCAAAGCTTGAGCAAGCCGAGGTCGAATAGTTGTCATTTGATGATGCCATTTCGGCATTGTCTAAAGATGCTCTAAGATTTGTAAGAGACAATTCTGTGCTGGGGTTGGGCAGTGGGAGGGCTGCCACTGCGTTTGTCAAGGAGTTAGGCAGGCACCTCAAGGAAAAGGACCTCACCATCAAGGCAGTTCCCACATCACTTCAGATCAAGCTTGTTGCAGAAGATGCTGGGATCCACGTAATCGATGCGGGCCAGGTGCACAAAATTGATGCGGTATTTGATGGCGCAGACCAGATCGATGCCAAAAAAAATCTCATCAAGGGGGGCGGTGGTGCATTGTTGCGGGAAAACATTTTGATTTCCGCTGCAAAGCAGGTGGTAATTATGGCAGATGCAACAAAATTTGTAAAATATTTCAACAGGACCATTCCAGTCGAGGTTCATCCATTTGCCAGGAGCACTGCAAAAAAATTCATTGAAAAACTTGGGGGATTACCAATTCTTCGAACAATTGAACGCGGTTATCCATTCATTACAGAAAATGGCAACATCATTTATGACTGTGATTTTGGCACCATCAGGACCCCAAGGCCACTGGCACAAAAACTAAAGCAAATAGCAGGCGTAGTCGAAGTGGGAATCTTTACCCGCAGGCCCGATGTCATTTACAAGGCCAGAGAGGACGGAAGGTTCGAGATTTTGGCCTAGGGGACGCGTTTTACCAGCCTGCCCCAGCCGGGCTTGCCCAACACCTGCATGTCCTGCGCAATAATCTGGCCTCGCACAAGCGTGGTCTGAGGCCAGCCTTTGAGACGCCAGTCCTCATACACGACATAGTCAGAGAAGGATCCAAAGAGCTCGGCGCGCACCTTTTGCTCTTTTTTTAGGTCGACAAGAGTAATATCTGCATCTGAGCCCTTGTTGATTGCCCCCTTTTGCGGAAACATGCCAAATATTTTTGCAGCATTCAGGCTGGTCATCTCCACCAGCCGGTCAAGAGTCATTCGGTTTTTATTGACACCTTCGGACAGCATAATTGGCAGCAAAGTTCCAATTCCTGGAAACCCTGCCAGTGATGACCAGACATCCTGGCCTACCTTGAGTTTTAGCCTGTTTGCGACATGGTCGGTTCCAATTGTGTCTATGTTTTTTTGGGATATGGCATTCCAGACCTGGTTGTTGTCTTGTGTGGTTCGGATTGGCGGCATTACCTTTGCCAGGTAGCTGCTTTGTTTTTCATGTGACAGGGTCAGGTAGTGAGGGCATGTCTCGACAAAGATTTTTGTGCCTTTTTTTCTTTGTTCCTGGATTGCCGAGATTGCCGCAGCCGAGCCGATGTGGACAAAGTAAATCGTTGTTCCAAATTCTCTTGCAATTTCGCAGATTTGGTTGATTGATTTTACCTCGGAGTCAGGGGGCCTGCTCTCAGACCATGCGGAGAGTCCGTCCTTTTTGTTTTGCTTTGCTTTTTTTATTCCGCACTCGCACATCTGATAGTCCTCGGCATGGACTAAAACCGGGCATCCAAGTTTTGCTGCATTTGATAGTGTCTTTCGTACGGTATTTGTTTGAATCTGAACTGTGGCTTCAAAAAGTTGCGTTGTGCCCGGGTCCATATCCATGTATACGTGACCAATTTCACCCCCAAGATTCATGTACAATTTGAAGGAGGTAACACCGCATTCCGTGCAGTATTTCATCTCGTCTGCCTGTTTTTCATCAAAGATTGTTGCATGTATTGCATAATCAACATGGTGTGATGATGCGGACGCGGCAAGCTGTGCCTGCAGGTGCGTTCTGTAGGGATGACCAAGCCGGAGCATTCTCATCATCGTGGTGACGCCGCCAAGTGCAGCTGCGTGCGATTCTGTCCTTGCTGCCTCGTCAATTGGAGAATAAACCCCATAATGTACGTGCGTGTCGATCAGTCCCGGAATTGCCACCAGCCCCCCTGCGTTGATTTTTTTATCGCACTGTGGCGTGTCGGATGTAAAATCGATGATTTTTCCGTCATTAATGACGATGTTTTTTTGCAGTATTCCTTTTGGTGTCATTATGTGTGGTTCTGTTATTACGGAATCTACCGTCATCGTTTTGATTGAAAAGATCGTTGCTATTATGTTTTGTAGGGCTACCAGCTCTGCCTGTAGGAAATCTGCCTTTTTGTGAGCCTGTCTATTTTGACATTCATTGAATCCAGCGCATCAAGTGCCACCTGGTTGTCGATTTCTTTTGGGACGTCGTAAATTTGGGGTTTCATTTTTTTGTGGTTTCTCAAAATGTATAGTATGGAATGGAGTTGGTTTGAAAAGGAAAGCGCCATGACTTCAGGTGGGTGACCCTCTGAGGCAATCAGATTTGCCACGCGGCCCTTGCTGACAAGGTAGATATTTTTGCCGTTTTTCAAGATGCACTCATCGAGATTTGGCCTTACCTCTCTGGAGTGGATTAGCAGAGATTTTGTGTCTATTTCGACATCAAAGTGACCCACATTTCCAACTATTGCACCGTTTTTCATTGCAAGAAGATGTTTTTTTGTTATGACCTGTGTCATGCCGGTGCACGTTATGAAAACATCACCTGTTTTGGCAGCCTCGTTCATTGTCAGTACCTCAAAGCCGTCCATGTGCGCCTCAAGTGCCTTGATTGGATCGACCTCGGTCACGATTACTTTGGAGCCCATTCCAGCGCATTTTTGTGCCACACCCCTGCCGACCCACCCATAGCCGCAGACAACTGTGCGTTTTGATGCAAAAAGCAGATTCATTGCATGCAGGTATCCGTCGATGGTGCTCTGGCCTGTTCCGTACTTGTTGTCAAACATCATTTTGGTTTTCGCGTTGTTGACTGCAATTATCGGGTATCGAAGCAATCCTTTTTTTTGCATTGCCCGATATCTGTTGATTCCGGTGGTGGTTTCTTCTGTTGCGCCGAAAACTTTCAGGTGCTTGAATTTTTTATCAAAATGCGCCCTTGTGTTGAGATCACCCCCGTCATCCGTTATGATTTGCGGTTTGTGTGACAAAACTTGGGCATGGCACCATTCGTATTCTGGTTTTGTCTGGCCCGACCAGGCATAGATTTGAATTCCCTGCGAGTCCAAAAATGCCGCGATGTCGTCTTGTGTGGTTAATGGGTTTCCTCCACAGGCCACAACATGTGCTCCAAGCTTCTTTGCTCCGACAAGCAAAACTGCAGTCTCTTTGGTTATCTGAAGACAAAACGCCAAAGTTATGCCTTTTAGCGGTTTTGATTTTTCTAGTCTTTTGATGGAGTTTGTCAGAATTTGCATGTGAGCGTGAGCCCACTTGTATCCAAGCTGACCATTTTTGGCCAAACTTTTGTCCTTTATTTTGCTCAATGGTATGTCATTGTTCTAGCTGTCAAATAATGATTTGTCGGCAAAGAGGAAAAATAGAGCGTCTGTTCTGCTAAATCAGAGGGCTGGTGGCTTAGTGGTATAGCGCTGCATTCGCAATGCAGAAGTCAGGGGTTCAATTCCCCTCCAGTCCATTTTTAAGAACCCGGTGTTTTG
>SBBK01000160.1 GCA_005240025.1 archaeon | reverse complement strand
TTGTCTTTTAGAATCACACGATCCTCGTCGACTGCAACCTTTTCCATTTTTGGAGCATAGCGAGCAAAGGTTTTGTCCTTTTGCATGGTCTCCTCAAGCATATATGTAACATAACCGGAAAAGCTGTTTACGCCCTTCATCATCAGTTCCGTCTTGTTCTTCTCAAAGATATCATAGAACCTATCGTAGACCTCTTCTGAAACGGTGATGGATTTGAAGCCTGCTTTTGGCATATTACTTACCTGTTACCGTACTTTAAGGTACTATGACTATATAAAATTATTTGTGTGCCTGACCTGACCCAGAGGGTTCTATGAAATCAACCAAACATCCCATCACACCGGTCTCAAAAATAGCATAAATAACAATATGACATAACAATAAACGTCTTTGACCAGAGGTTACCAACAAAATCAAGTGCAACAGAATCTAATTGATCTCTTATCAGAATCAAAAACCGGTCTGTCTGGAGTGGCGATATCAGAAAAACTCGGCATCAACAGGGCAACAATGACAAAATATCTCAACATATTTGCAGCCAAAGGTCTCATCAGGCAAAAAAACATAGGCAACGCCAATCTCTGGTTTGTAGATACTGCCACGGAACGGCTGGAATTTCCGGCGGATTATTTTCACGTAAAAGAAAAGTTTTTTGAATATCTAACTTCCGGCTCGCAACAGAAAACATATCAGTTGATCCGGAACTGCCAGTATTCTGGTGCAGACACCACCAAAGTTATCCGCGAGGTCATTCTTCCGGCAATATCTGCAGTCGAGGATCTGTACCTAAAAGCAAAAATAGGAAGATCCGAAGCAAAATTATTCAATAATATTGTTTCAAACGTGATACAGCTGCTCAGCATTACGCAAAACGAATTTGACCCTAAAAAAAACATCTTGGTGTTTGCAGCCGATGCTAAAAGCGAGCTTTACTCGCGGGCTGCATCATGCGCGTTCGGCTCACAGGGATGGCAGACCTGGAATCTAGGAGACCTGTCTGACGTAATAGATATTCTATATGATATAGATCTGCAAAAATTTCTCACCAAAATCTGGAAGCAAAAACAAGGACTCATGCTGGTTGTGGTATTTTGTACAACGGATGAGGGCGCAAAATTCTTTTCCGAGTCTGTGAACTCCATAAAGCCCAAATTCGGCAAAAACCTGCACCTTGCAGTATGCTCCAAAGCAAAAAACATCAAAGCCGAGTTTGCAAGCGACAACTTTGATGAGGTTGTACAATGGGTGGATTCGATGGGAAGCACAATTAGCTAAAAATGGTGGGCCGAGAGAGATTCGAACTCTCGACCTTTCGATGTCTGAAAGGTTGTTTTATCAGTCGAACGCTCCAGCCAAGCTGAGCTACCGGCCCCCAAAAAAATCTCAAATTGAACGGTGTTTTAACTTTGTGGTTACTTTTTCCATTTTATCGAACAGCCAATGGACGGATCAAAATCTTTCGCTATTGGCTGACCTGAGAGCAGCCTCTCAATGTTTGCAATCATGGTCTTTTCTGTAGCCTTGTCCTCCGGCTTCATGGCATTATCGATTCTTCCATGAAATACGAGTTTTCTGTTCTTATCAAAGAGAAACGGATCGGGGGTGCAAACTGCACCATATTTTTTTGCCACCTGCTGGGTCTCATCGACAAGGTACCAAAACTTGATGCCACGCTCTTCGCTGAACTTCTTCATGTTATCAAAGCTGTCGTCAGGATATGCTACAGGGTCGTTGCTGTTTATTCCTATTACTGCAACCCTGTCTTTGAACCTGTTTTGAATCTCGTTTATTGCATCAATTTTTGCCTTCACATAGGGACAGTGGTTGCACATGAAAATAACAACAACCGCATCACATCCTGCAAAGCTACCGAGCGTGTATTTTTTGGAGTCGACTCCCAGCAACTCAAAGTCTGGCGCTCTGTCTCCTTTTTTGAGCTGGACCTGAGATTCCATTACGACCATGCCGAGTCTCCAAATTTTTCTAAATAAAATTCTTGTCCATACAAGGACAACAATTAAAATCAACACACCAAAGTCATTGTCAGGGCTGATAGTTCAGTGGTAGAATGCCCGCCTTGCACGCGGGAGGTCAGGGGTTCAAATCCCCTTCAGTCCACTTACAATCATTCTCTTTCAAACTTGGGGACAAAGGATGGATTTAAATATGACGCGGCGCGCCCCTCTCTCATGGTAGAAGTAACAGCATACCATGCCAATGCAATCGGCGTGTTCATACCACTAATCGTTGGCCTGATTCCAGGACTTGCATACTGGCTAGCTATAACTGCCAGAAGGTCTGGAAAGTAACTTCTTCTTCTCTTTTATTATTCAAGACACTGTTCAATCAAGTTGATTCCCAAAAAGGTGTTCAATTAGGCGGATGATTGTTTTGAGACATGATTTTTGAGTACCGGGAACCGCTAATCCTCAGAGCGAATGGGAGCAAGCTGGCTGAGGTGGCGCGGTGGCACCTGACAGGTTAACAGAGCCTTATTCAAAATCGTGTAAAAGCTTCTAGTCTTACTTGTTTATAATATGATATTTCTTATGTGATTAATCCCGTCGGTATAACTAGGATCAAATGAAAAAGCTGATCGTGATATCTGTACTTTTCATGTTGCTGCCAGTCCAGTCATTTTCCCAGACTGTCGATACGCCGTCCACTCTGGGCGTAAAACTCACCAACACTGCGCCCTTCAGCTACAAAGACGAGCAGGGATATACAGTAGTGATTGGCGAAGTAGAAAATACAAAGAATTTTGCCGTAAACAACGTGAAAATTTGGGTAGGCTTTTACAGCAAAGCCTCCAGCACGGGAGGCCAGCCTCCACTTGAGACCGTTACTGCAGACCCCTTACTTGAGGAAATGCCCCCGCACTCCAAATCTCCATTTATGATAAAATCAAAGACACAAAATCCAGACATATCTGAAATCAGGGTAAACATAGTGGGGCTCAACTCGGCCTCGTCTCCAAAACAGCAACTGCTGCAAATAGAGCCCGATACGGTGCTAATTGGCGAATCGGTCAGAATGTCTGCCAAAATTACAAACAATGGCAAAGAAGCAAGCACAAACACGAGGGCGCACCTGATTGCTTTTGACGCATTCATTCCCCCAAGAATTGTTGGAATCCAGACCGTGCCGGTAAGTGACATGGAATCAACAAAAAGCACCACTGTGAAATTTGATGCAGTAATGGATTATAGGGCGTCGTCATTTAAGGTGGTACTGGAATCTGATCAATACCAGTCAAAGACTATCGATGCATCCAAGGTTTCACTTGAAACGCTGACCAGGCTAATCACGATAAACAATGTTGATGTGGTTGACCCATCTGGCGTCCAGATCTCACAAATCAAAACTGGCACGCCGGTAAACATAACGAGCGAACTGACAATCCAGTATTCGGCTGCCGGCGGCCCGCAGCAATCATACATTTACTATGCGCAGGTGCGGCAGTTTGGTGAAAAAGCAACCGTGGAACACATTGCCATAACAGAAGGTACATTCGAATCGGCCGAACCTCAGACCGTCTCTGTTGGCTGGACTCCGGAACACGCGGGAGGGTTTTTCATAGAGACATACGTATGGGATGCAGACGCCGTACCGCTTGCGGCTCCTAGCAAAACCGTTTCGGTAGTACTTGTGACTCCATAGGTTTATTGACAAAAAAAAACAGTATCTCATCATGCCGTTTTGTCTAGTCGCGATGGGGGGCACATTTGATGTCATGCATGCCGGCCACATGGCACTGCTCAAAAAGGCATTCTCCATATCCGACAGAGTCATAATAGGCCTGACAAGCGACGAGCTGGCCAAAAAAAGGGGCAAAAAAATACTGCACACGTACCAGCAAAGACTTGATTCACTAAAGCAAGTGATTGATGGCAATTTCCAAAAACAGTACACAATAAGCAAACTCGATAATGACTTTGGGCCGGCAGTACTGGAAAAAGACGTACAGGCCCTTGTTGTAAGTGATGAGACCTCGTACAAAGGCAACGAACTCAATAATCTGAGAAAAAAGCGCAACATGGAACCAGTCCGGATAATAACAGTCCCAATGATTTTAGCAAAAGACGGCAAAAGAATCTCAAGCACCAGAATACGAAACTCTGAGATTGACGCGCAGGGAAACGTACTCTAGTTGACAAAGTGCTTGTCTATGTTTGATTTATTCGGATAAAACCGAAATTCTCAATCAAAAGCGTTGACAGTCATAAATCACATGATGAAAAACTTTGCAAAAAATGTAACCGGCCTACAAGAAGGGCTGCACCCCGAAAATCTTGCCTTCTGGTATTCGACAATAATCAAAGAGGCAAAGGAGATGGCCCCGCCATGGCTTGCAGACAGGATAAAGGTAAGGCAGGATCCAATACTTGCAATGCGGTTCAATCTGGACATATCTAAACGGGCGGTGCGTTACTTTATGATGGCCACCGACAACAATCTGGACAAGATGCCAAGTTCAACCAGGATGTATTTTCTCAAAGTCCAGGAAACACTCTCAGGAGAAATGGACAAGTCGCTGGTCTAGCCTTTTGCTATCTCGACTAGATTGTTTTTTGTTACAGTATCGGTTATTTGATTGGTGCCGTCAAGGACTGACTGGACAAAGTCTGCAAAGCGTTCCACCTCGCGGCTGTCCCTCAGTACTATGGAATGGGCTGACTTGTCTTTTAGCGCAATCACGACCTCGTTGTCGTAAACGTTCAAAATTGATGAGATGAAGGTTTCTTTTCCCTGTTTTATAAAAATGAGGCTCGCAAGCTTGACTGCATCGTGTTTGTCCTGGCAAATAATCTGTATTCTCATCTGTCCTCGAAGAAGAATTTCTCAAGCCTGTCTTTTGCCTTTTCGCGTTTTTGCTGGTGTGATTTTAAAAACTCTGTCACCTTTTCAATCAGTATTGCCTTGAGCTCGCCAGTCAGGAGCCTTCCGGACTTGTAGTCGTCATAAATTTGCCGGAGTTTTTTATCATCAGGTTCAAAGAAAATTCTGAGATACTGGTATGGAACATCGATGTCTGGATTTCCGCCAAGCCTCCGGTGTTCATCTGCTGTCGGCTGACCTCCGGAAAAGGCGTATTTGTTTATCTTCCTTTTTACCGCCTCGGGGGAATCGGTAGTGTAAATGGTTCCGCTTTCCTCGGAGGCTGACATTTTCCCGCCGGGACCAGAGAGTGATGGAATCATGATGTTGTGAATCAAAGCCGGTTTTGGCCTGCCAATTTTTGGCGCCACATCTCTTGTGATCCTGAAGTGGGGATCCTGGTCCACGCCAAGGGGAATCAGGACCGGCCTGTTCTCAATAAAGCACGGCGCAGACTGGAGCGACGTGTAAAAAATCATTCCTACATTTGTCTCGCCAGTAAAACCAAAGACTGCCTTTGTGTTTGAAAAATTGATCTTTTTTGCAACCTGGGCGGCAAGTGGATAAAGAGTCTTGATGTTTTGCGTATCGATGATTATCTTGGTTTTTTCCGGCCTGAATCCAAGCGCAACAAAATCAAGGGCGTTTTCATATGCGAATTGTTTTGTCTGCTCCATGCTCAAATTTTGCTTTGCGTAAAATTTTTCGTCGTCCGTAAGCTGGAAATACAAAGTTGTGTCAAACTTTTCTTGAAGCCACCTGGCAAAGACCCATGGCACCAGATGTCCAATGTGCGTGTGCCCGGAGGGGCCGCGGCCAGTATACAAAAAGAACTTTTTGCCCTTCTCATAATCGTCCAAAAGCCTGCCGAGATCCCTGTGTGAGAAGAAGATTCCACGCCTTAGCATAAAATGGGCCTCGCCAGTTATCCTGACGATTTTTTTCAGCAGCTCTGGGGTAATTTTTTCCGTGCCAAACCGCTTGATGAGCTTTTCATAATCAATCTCCCCCTCTACATGCCATGGCGTAACAACGAATTCATCAGAAGGCATTCATGTTTGAGATAGGTTAAGGTTTAAAAAGTCTTTTCGGGTCGTTTTGCTGTTGTCTCAAATTCTCCATCCAATTGAGAAAACAATTATCAGGCTGCTCAGGACAACATCAAATCTCACAGAAGTACAGATCTCGGAAATGACAAACCTTTCAATTGATCAGACAAGGCGTGGCATAGAATGGCTCCGACTCAAAAACTTGGCGGTGGTGTCGGAATCTGAGGAATCTTTTGTAACGCTTGGGAAAAACGGCCTTGCCGCAAGCCAGGAGGGGTTGCCAGAACGCAGGCTGGCCAAGCTGATAACTGCTGGACCCATGGACCTTGAAGCGCTGCGAAAAAAACTTGGTGACGATACAAACATAGCAATTGCAATTGCCAGAAAAAGCAATTGGATTGAAATACAAAAAACAGAATCTGGCAGCATTGTCTCGCAAAGAAATTTTCCAGACAGAACAAACGAGGAAGAACTGATCTCGCTTTTAGCAAAAGGCAAACTCCGGCTGGACCAAATACCGGACACATCTGCATTCGAATCGTTGAATAGACGGCCGGATTTTATTGTGGTACAGACAACCAAATCAAAAACCATATCGCTGACATCACAGGCAAAATCCATCGATACGGAAAAAGATTATGGGGGCGCAATCAACGTCGAGGCACAGGCCCCACCTGTCTTTGCTGCAAAAACACACCCATTAAAGGACGTGATAAATGAAATTCGCGAGGTCTTTGTAAGCCTGGGCTTTACTGAAATAATTGGAAATCTGGCACAACCGGCATTCTGGAATTTTGATGCATTGTTTACTCCACAGGACCACCCTGCAAGAGAGATGCAGGACACCTTTTACCTTAAAGAAAAGACTGCGCAAAAATTTGCATCGCCAAGCCAGATTGGCAAAGTCTCAGACATGCACAAAAAAGGCTGGAAATACAAATGGAGCGCAGATGCCGCAAAGCGGATGGTCCTGCGTACTCACACAACCTGCGTCACAATCAAGTATCTTGCGGACAACATGCCGGAAGATGCGCGGATATTTTCCCTTGGAAGGGTTTTTCGAAACGAAAAGGTCAGCTACAAGCACCTGGTCGAGTTTCATCAGGTGGAGGGAATTGTGGTTGGGAAAAACGTCTCGCTGCGGAATCTGATGGGAATCCAAACAGAATTTTATAAAAAAATGGGGCTCGATCGCATAAAGTTCTGGCCTACGTTTTTCCCATACACGGAACCATCGCTGCAAACAATGGTGTATAACAAAAGACTGGACAGGTGGGTCGAGCTTTTTGGAATGGGAATATTCAGGCCTGAGGTGACAAGGCCGTTTGGCATAACAAGGCCCGTTTTGGCGTGGGGCGGCGGAATTGAAAGAATAGCCATGCTCAAATATGGACTTGATGATGTCAGGCAGTTTTACAACAACGACCTGGGCTGGTTGAGGAGTGTGCCAAAATGCCCGTAGTGACACTGTATCTTGACAGGCTGGAAAAACTGGTGGGGAAAAACAAAAACAAAATCATAGGCGCTCTGCCGTTTTTGGGTCTTGACATCGAGGAACAAAACACAGAATACATCCGCGTCGAGTACAGTCCAAACAGGGCCGACTATGCTACCGATGCGGGAATATCTGCCGGTCTGCAAGGTTTGCTTGGGGTAAAGACAGGCCTTGAAAAGATTGTACTAAAAAAGGAAAAATCGTTTGTAATAAAGACCACATCGCTAGTAAAAAAAATACGCCCCGCTGTCTGTGGGCTTGTTGCAAGGGGGGGCAGGCTGGGCGACGAAGGTGTGCGTCAGCTCATCGCACTCCAGGAAGACCTGCATTTTGGCATAGGCAGGAGGCGAAAAAAGGCATCTATTGGAATACACGATCTTGACACTGTCACATTTCCACTGACATATTCGGCAGTACAAAAAAGCCACAAGTTTGTTCCGCTCACCGGGACGCAGGAAATGACAGTACAGGAGATTCTTGGAACCCCGGTTGGTGGCCAGTACGGAAATCTTGTAGGGGATATGGTGCCAGTAATTTTCGATGCCAAAGGAAACACGATATCGCTCCCACCAATAATCAACTCTTCACTCACTGCCATTTCTACACATACCACAAATCTGCTAGTAGAGGTAACCGGCACTGAGAGGACTGCAACCGGGGACACACTTGCAGTTGTTGCAGCGACATTGCAAAATATGGGGTTTGCTTTATTCAATTTGAGGTCGGATCCCGGGGCAAACATATCGAAAACAAAAACCATGAAACTTGAGCCGGCACTGGTAAATCAAATACTCGGAGTCTCGCTTACAAATTCGCAAATTTGCAACTCGCTAAGAAAATGCAGACTTGGTGCTGCTGTAAGCGGCACAAAAATCGTCTGCACCATTCCAAGATTCAGGTTTGACATACTGGGTTCAATGGACCTAATCGAGGAAGTTGTACTGGGTTATGGAATTGAGAAACTCTTGCCCACACTACCACAATCCACTTCCGTTGGACAAAAAAACGAAATCACAAAAAAACTGGACAACATAGAACAAATCATGGTGGGACTGGGGTTTACAGAAGCGCTCAACTCCAGCCTTGGTAGCATGCAAACTCTATATCATAATCCCAAGCGGGATTCATCTGGTGTGATTGAGGTGACAGAATCGAAAAGCCAGGAGCATACAATATTGCGTGACTCGATACTGCCTGAACTGCTGGAAAACCTGTCTGGGAACATTCATGAACAGTACCCGCAGAAACTGTTTGAAACGGGCGTGGTTTTTTCAGAAAAACTTGAAGAATCAAATCTACTTGCCTGTGTCAGCGCCCACAGGGATGCCAGCTTTACCGAAG
The DNA here is from genome assembly GCA_005240025.1 of archaeon. Taxonomy (GTDB): domain Archaea; phylum Thermoproteota; class Nitrososphaeria; order Nitrososphaerales; family Nitrosopumilaceae; genus Nitrosotenuis. The sequence continues at coordinate 14,932 of SBBK01000160.1, read as the reverse complement.
CCAAGTCAACACTACAGTCTGTACTCAAAACTTTTGCCTGCATAGAATGCGCAACAAAAACCTCCGAACATCCGATCTTTGCCAGGGGCAAGTCTGCTGATATTCTGATAGGGGGAAAAAAGGTGGGCATAATTGGGCAAATTGATCCCCGGGTAATTGAAAATTTCAAAATTCGCGTACCGGTTTGCGGATTTGAGCTTGCACTCTTTATTTGAAGCCAACCTCACTGATAATTCATCAGTAGCAAAGCTGCGTGACCCTTTAAAAGAAAATCACTTTATGTGTGTCAATGACAAAAAATACAGCCAAGTACCTGGAAGCGATGGCACTGATGTTGGCAGTGGTGCTGGCCCCGGCATCAAGTGCATATGCGCAAACTACCGGTGACACCACAGAATCTGCCACGCCTTCAAGTACGGAAACAAACACCGTCACAGCTGATGCCCAATCAGACAAAGCAGACGATCAAAAAAGAAAGGACAAGCAAAGAGAGGAACTAAAAAGAATTGAAAAAACCTCGAAAAAGTCAGACAGACAGGACAGGGTTGCCAAGGTCAGAGAAAATACTGACAGAATCAGAGACAAAGCCACGGACATATCCGGACCCACAGGCAAACTGGCAGATCTGACATACGAAGGCAAGGCAAATGGGTATGCGATACTTGGTGGACAGGCATTTGTATCATCAATCGGGTTGTCTGGCAAAGGCCATCACTTGAACGGTGGAAACTGGGAAATAACCGCAATTGGCGACATTTCTGTAGCCGACAAAAACGCAAAGCTGGACCTTAGAGGCCATGTACGAGGAAATGTCATAGCACTCAAAGGAACTGGAACGCTCAGCGATGGTGCGATAATCGACATACATCTAAAGGGACACTATGCCCCCATACAGGGAAACGAGTATGCAATTGCGTTTACAAACTCACACATACAGTACAAGGACAACGGTACAAGGATGCCGTTGATGCTGGTGGGTTCTGCAACCGTCACTCCAACACAACCAATCCCAGAACCTGTAATTCCTGCTCAATAACTGGGCAGCTTTTTTTCTTTTTTTGTAACGTTCGATGCTGCGGACTGGAAATAAGGATACATCCAAATATGGCTTCTTCAAGTCCCCACAAATTTGCCATGCCTTTCTCTCGAAATTTCAAACAATTAATATCTGCGAAAACCAAGCAGTTGATGCCCTAAAAAGACACACAGACGGACTGGAATGAAATGATGCTTAGAGATGAGTTCTGGTTTCACCCAGGTGTGCGACATGGGGCTACCCCGGCTACAGAGCACACTAGAGATTCAGGCTAAAAACCAATGACAGTGTGTGAGTCAGTGCCGGGGTACAAATTCAAGCACCGAGAAAATATCATCTGAAAAAAATACAGGATGATGGCAAACTACTGGCTCAGGCAGGAACCAAGCACAACATTGATAGACTGCAAAAAGAAAAAAAGACAAACCGGGATGGAATCCACAACAGCTTGGCGCTAAAGCACCCGGGATGAAAAAAGGCGATCTTGCACTTTTTTATCATTCAGGCGCCGAAAAACAGATTGTCGGAACAATGGTGGTATCGAGCCATATCCAAACCCAAAGGAAAAAGATCCGAGATCCACAGATGTCAAATTCAAAAGCAGGCTGGACAGATCAGTCACAGACGAGATCAAACAAGACATCTGAGGGCTTGGATCTTGTGAGAATATCAAGACTTTCTGTCATGCCGGTTTCACAAATCTGGGGCGAAATTCTTAAAATTTCTCAAAAATAGCAATAGCCAATAGGTTTATTCATATATGTCGTGGTGTATACGATATCATGGCAACAGCATACGTTCTGATAAACTGTGAACTGGGATCAGAAGAATCCATCATAAAACAGCTCAAGTCCCTGGATGGGGTAAAAGAGGTTCACGGCACCTTTGGCGCATACGACATCTTGGCCAAAATCGAGTCTCCAACGGTTGAGGCACTGCGCGAGACCATTACATGGAAGATTCGCAAAATCGAAAAAATCAGATCTACACTAACCCTTATGGGTATTGAGGGTCAATCTTAATCACCTCTTTTTATTCTCATGCTTCATTTCATATTTCTGGTCACCAGAGACGATCTTGATACCCGGACAGGCGAATACCAGTACATACAGCTCCTCTCAGAATTTTACAAAAAATGGATCCACGACACCTTCTCAAAAGACATCGAGGTACAGTGCGATCAAATGCTGGTGCAAAAACAAAGCATTTTGCGACGAATTGATACTGCAACACTGCTTGAGGACCACAGAAAACGCGGGCAGGAAACCTTTCATTTTTATTTATGTAATTTCAGGCCGCTATGGACAGACTGCACCTGTGAAGGGTATCATGCAGAAAACTTTGGCATGATTTACTGGCAAAAACCCAAAAACCAAAACGACATTTCTTTTATGGCGCAAAAAAACTGCACCGCAGTATCGCATGAATTATCGCACGAGTTTCTAAGACAAAAAAAATTCAAAAAACATGCCGAGCTAGTCCATGATGTATGGTCAAAACACATCTTTGGTGATTTGCCGTTTGTGCAATATGGGAAAAATTTCGAGCCTACAACAAAGGACCCCTATTTTATGACCATTGACACAACTGATATGAAGGTAATTGTATAATTACCGGCCATTTTAATCTCTGCAAAACCAAATCACACCATGTTAATTTGCAGAGCCTGCAAGACAAAATATCAGGACCAAATCGGCCAAATATCGCTCAGATACAATGGCCAAAAAAGGTGCGGCATGTGCTGTGTCTATCTGAAATGGAACGGCACCAAGTGCCCATGCTGCAACTCCATCTTACATGTAAGACCGCGCCACTCAAGCAAAATATTATGAAAATGAGCGGGTGCGATGGCTTTAGCTGCACTTGGTGACAGAATAAATTCTATTTTCAAAATTCGCTGTCTTGATTTCCAACCTGTTCTCTGCATCCGACCTTCTTGATTTGCTTAGTTTTTCCAGTTCCACCAAAGACTCACCCTTGAATCCGACTGACGTGCCAAAAATCGCATCGGTAAGCATGGTGCCGTGGTCTCCTTTTTTGATGTCATCTACTATGCCATAGAACTTGATTGCCTCGCGTTTTTGGACAGGGGTGCCAGTTGACTTGTTAAATGCTACAGCAATATACATGCCGTTGTTTTTGACCGCAACTGGGACTTTGTGGTTTTTGCCAGACGCGCCCGGAATTGATTCGTTTATCAAAATATCGCACTTGTGGTACATGCTTGCGACATATGCGTAAAATCTGTAATCGGCAAATTTGCCTGCCTCGTCGCTGTCACAGTCAATAAAAACCCGATGCAGCATTGTTAGTGCATCATCGTTCATGCTTTGGAGCCTGTCATCGAGACGACCCCTTTCTAAAAGATTGGAATCGCATTCTTTTGCGACTTTTTTTAAAATAAAATCAGGCAGATTGTAATTTTTCAGGGCTGCAATGTACGCGCCGGCCTGCGACATGCCAAAGCTTGGAAATCCCTTATTGACCAAACAGCTGGCCTCCTTTATGCGGAATGTGAATCATAGCATGCCTCTTACGATCATCGTTGTCTTTGGCTTATAACTGTTGGCAAATCTGATCACGTGTTTTTACCAGCAATCTTAAGGTGGAAATCAAGACATCAGAAAATTCTGATACGATTTATAACAAACCAATTCATTATCTGGTTGGTTCACAAATGGAAGTAGAAACAACACCGCAACTCGTACTTGGAGTCTATGAAAAAATAAAAACCAACGTTTCAAAATTCAGAAAACTGGTTAATCGTCCACTTACACTGAGCGAAAAAATCCTCGTGGGACACATGACAGAATTTGACGGGCAGGAACCAGAGCGCGGAAAAAACTATGTCTTTTTGAAACCGGACAGAGTCGCGTTACAGGATGTAACCGGCCAGACAGTCATGCTGGAATTCATGCAGGCAGGGCTAAAACAAATAAACCTGCCGACCACCGTCCACTGTGATCATCTAATTCAGGCAAAAGCTGGAGCAAAAGAGGACACAAAACTTGCACTATACCAAAACAATGAGGTTTACGCGTTTTTAGAATCGTCTGCCAAAAAATACGGAGCGGGATTCTGGAAGCCGGGCGCCGGCATCATACATCAGGTGGTGTTGGAAAACTACGCCTTTCCGGGCGGACTGATGATTGGAACCGACTCCCACACGCCAAATGCCGGCGGCCTTGGAATGGTGGCCATTGGTGTGGGCGGTATGGATGCAGCCGAAGTCATGGCAGGAATGCCCTGGGAGCTGCTCTATCCAAAACGAATCGGAGTTTATCTTAAAGGCGCAATGACCGGATGGACCGCACCAAAGGACATCATCCTGTATGTTGCAGGACAGCTCACCGTATCTGGCGGAACAAATGCAATAATTGAATACTTTGGTCCGGGAGCAAAGACGATAAGCTGTACCGGCAAGGCAACCATAACGAACATGGGTGCAGAGATTGGCGCAACATGCTCGCTTTTTGAATATGATGAAAAGATGGCAAACTATCTTCGAGCTACCGGGCGCGGTAAGCTGGCAGATCTGGCAAATCAACACAAAGAACTGCTGACTGAAGATGATGATGTGGAAAAAAATCCAGACAAATATTTTGACAAAGTAATTGAAATTGATCTCTCAAGGCTAGAGCCCCACATAGTGGGGCCACACACGCCAGATCTGGCAAGGCCTATTTCCAAGCTAGCAGAGGATGTGAAAAAAAATGGCTACGTCGATGAGATTTCTGTTGCGCTGATTGGAAGCTGCACCAACTCTTCATATGAGGACATGTCTCGCGCAGCAAGTGTTGCAAAGCAGGCAAAGAAAAAAGGACTCAAGGCAAAAATTCCACTTCTTGTCACGCCAGGCTCCGAGCAAGTCCGTGCAACAATAGAGCGCGACGGACAAATGCAGATGCTTGATGATATAGGCGCAACAGTTCTTGCAAACGCATGTGGACCATGCATAGGCCAGTGGAGCAGGCCTGAGCTGAAAAACGATACTCCCAACACAATCATCACGTCGTTTAACAGAAACTTTCCAGGACGCAACGACGGAAAAAGAAACACCATGAATTTCATTGGCAGCCCTGAGCTGATAATAGCCCTGTCACTTGCAGGACGGCTGTCCTTCAATCCTGTTGCTGATGAACTTACCGCGCAGGACGGAACCAAGTTCAGGCTCGCACCGCCGGAAACCGCACCCGATGTCCCAAAAAATGGCTTCAAAGAGGGAGTTGATGTATATGTTGCACCATCAAAGGATCCAGATTCAGTGCAGGTGGTAATTGATCCCAACAGCAGCAGACTGCAAAAACTGGAACCGTTTGCCCCCTGGGACGGCAAAGATTATGTCGATTTACCAATAATGGTCAAGGCAAAGGGAAAATGCACAACCGATCACATCTCGCCTGCTGGCGCGTGGCTGTCATATCGAGGACATCTGGACAATCTTAGTGACAATCTGTTGCTGGGCGCCGTCAATGCGTTCAACGGCGACACTGGTAAGGGCAAAAACATGCTAAACAACAACACCGAACCCTTTCCAAAAATAGCACGCCAATACAAGGAAAGGGGGCTCAAATGGGTAATAATCGGAGACGCCAACTATGGGGAGGGAAGCAGCAGAGAACACGCTGCGCTCACACCGAGATTTTTGGGGTGCGGCGCAGTGATTGCAAAATCATTTGCAAGAATTCATGAGACAAATCTCAAAAAGCAAGGGCTGCTGGCACTGACGTTTTCAAATCCTTCTGATTATGACGGGATTCAGGAAACAGACAGACTGAGTCTTGTAGAGTTGGGCAAATTACAACAAGGCAAACCACTAAAATGCATCATAACACACAGCAACGGAAAAAAAGACGAGATATCTCTTTTGCATACCTTCAACACTTCCCAGATTGAATGGTTCAGACAAGGCTCCGCACTGAACGTTTTGCGCAATAAAAACAGCTAATTTCGTTTTGGATTTTTTATCACCGAGATATCAGAATATGATGTTTGAATCTCTGGAAATCAAAGAAATTCTTAATTGGTTTGCACGTTTCGTCCAGGTATGGATGATCTTGCATACCTGAAACTAGCTAAAAGCAAAAAGATACCAAAAAATTTTAGACTTTATCTGATGCTAAAAAATGGCCACACCTTCATCAATAACGGACTGATTGAACCTGGATTCTCTCAACCAGAGTTTGCGTCACTGGGCAGCAGGGATGAGATTCTCGCAGTCTTTTCTAAAATGGGATTTATCTTCGATGAGATGATCCGGTTTTTGATTGTTGGACATAATCACGATGAAAAAAGCAAAAGACTGCTGTATGTATTGAACCTCATTCCGCTAAACAGAAAAATACGCCTCTTTCTGGACTGGAAAATCTTTGATGAGGAATTTACTCGCGAAATGTCCAGACTGTTCGAAGTAAGAAACGGTCTGGTACACAGCGTCGGCATAGGTGTGGCATACCGCAAAGACAAAACAATGACTTTATCAAACAAAGAGGACATTGAGCGATTCAGAGAAGACCTAGAAAAAGCATGGAAAAAACTATCACGTATTTACACTGACCAGTTGTACAAAACTGGCTGGTGGAATGCAATTTCAAAATAATCCGCAAACAGGCAAAAAACCGGATTCCAATTTGGTAGTTTCAAAACACAAATAATGTGGGGCCGACCGGAGTTGAACCGGCGATCTACAGGTCACTGCAGCTCCAAACTCACATCATCTTGTGAAATCAGTTTGGATTGTATTGCTTCTGGAGCCTCTAGCGATGACTTGATATCATAGTCGCCTTACCAGGCTGGGCTACGACCCCACAAATAACAAAAATTCAGACTTGGATTTATTTTAAATGGTAGTCTGACATTGAGGTCCAAAATTAGGTTTATCAGTTTGTGGCCAGAAGACCGCCGGATTCTATCGAAGATTTCTAAATGAATGAATAGCCAACTAATGGTCAAACCCGCACAAAACAAAATACTCAAATGCTGCACAAACCATTCCGCACCATTGCAGCGCACATTCAAGTTCAGGCTGTATCCGCATCACAACCAGCAAAAGACACTATATGACACCCTTGGCGCCTGCAGGTGGGTCTACAATCAGATGATCGAAAAGATACGAAAAGAGGGATTCCAGAGTAGAAACGACCTCAACTATTTTCTGACCGAATTAAAAGAATCAGAGCCATGGCTGTACGATCACCACTCAAAGATGCTCCAGATGATATCCACACAGGTCCATGGCACGCAAAAATCACTAATACAATTACGCAAAAATGGCCACAGGGCGGGCACATTAAAGTTTGCAAGATTCCAGGAATACAACACCATTGTGTACAACCAGTCTGGGTTTTGCATCAAAGATGGTTTTCTACAGCTGTCCAAGATAGGAAGAATCAAAATCATCCATCACAGACCAATACCGGAAAACCACATCATAAAACAAGTGACAGTATCAAAATCAAAATCAGGAAAATGGCACGCATGTGTTGTTGTGGATATAGACGCAATCCTGCCAAAAATCATCCTGACAAAATCGGTCGGAATCGATGTCGGAATCAGGAATTTTGCATACGACTCTGACGGATATCAAACGCCAAACCCGCTAAACCTGCAAAAAATGCTCAAACCATTAATTCGGGCACAGAGAAAAGTATCAAGACGGCAAAAAGGCTCAAACAACTACAAAAAGGCAGTACGATTCTACCAGATAATCCATGAAAGAATCAAAAACCGCAGAAAGGATTTTTTGCACAAACTCTCAACACAATATTCCAAAAAATACGATACAGTATTCCTAGAAAAGCTGCAAAAACTAAACATGATACAAAACCACAGAATAGCAGGAAATATCCTGGATTCAGGGTGGGGTATATTCACAAACATGCTTGATTACAAGTGTATGGTAGTGGAGGTTCCTGCAAAAAACACAACAGTAAACTGTTCAAGGTGTGGCAATTCTGTACAAAAAACTCTCGCAGTGAGGACTCACAGATGTGATGTATGTGGTCTGATCTTGGATAGGGACCATAACGCAAGCATCAATATTTTGAAAAAAGGCTTAGAAATTTTCAAATTACCGCAGGAACTGCGGGAAGTTACGCCTGTGGAGATCTCAATGAGGTCAAGGAAGCAGGAAGATGCTACCGGACAAGTCCGGCAGTAGTTCACTATAAAAATGTAAAAATCACTGTTGATGGCAAAACCACTCATAATCGGCATAGCGTCAATTCCGGTAATCCTGGCAGTCCTGATTGCAGTGCCGATGATCACAAACCCGCAGATTCCGTTTAGTGCAACCAACGCGGACGACAAAATCTCAATAGAATACACAAAGCAACACCTAAAAAAAATCTCCCTTGGTGTAACGGAGCGGATAACCCCACAAAGAACAGAAATCTTGACAATATCCAGCGAGGGGGCCGTCAGTTATTTTGTTACACTTGACGGCATACCACAACCAGAAAAAACGTCGGCTGTGGGCAGGGATGATATCAAAAAACTGATCGCACTGTTCAAAGAGACAGGCTTTACACAAATCCCGTCCGACTCGATTCCGCCAAGAGCCGATGTATCGGAGTACGGGAGATTTTCACTCAAAATAACACTGAACGGCAACACAAAACAAATTCAATGGGTGGAGCAAAATGCCACATCCGCATTTGTACCGCCTATTTTCACAGCACTGGAATCTGCAATGCACAACGTAACCAAGAAGGCATTCTCAAATTGAGCCGGATCAACTATTTCCCCACAAGCAGACCGTTTGTGATTTCGGCAGTGATTTTGTCTTTCATAGGTGTGAGCATTGGCACAATCTGGATGTTAAATCTGAGCGGCATAGATATTCCGATTCCGTCAGGTCTTTTTCAGATTCACAAAACAATCCAGCTGGAGGGCTTTCTGACACTTTTGATAATGGGAGTGTCCTACATGATAATCCCAAGATTTAGAAATGTTCTGAATCCGTCTGCCCGACTGACAACTTGTTCATTCCTGCTTGTTATAGCGTCGCTTGCCATAGAATCCTTTGGCAAGCTATCCTATGCTGCCGTTGTAGAGTATGCAATGATGGTGAGGCTGGCAGGTGTTCTGATTTTTGCAGGTCTTAATTTCTATACAATGCGGACGACACCAAAACTCCTCAAAGAGACAGACTATTTTATTGCAATTTCGATTTCGGTGCTAGTTGCAGTACACATAATTCCGCTTGCAACTCCCAACGTTAACTCGCTGAACATGGCTCAGCTTTGGCTTTTGTTCCCAATCATGACAATATTTGGTGTCAAGTACAAGACCCTTCCCTCATTTCTCGGCTTCATGCGGCCAAAGCTAAGATTTACTGTTCTGTGTCTTGCCTCCTCAATCCTAAGCTGCGCCCTTGGAATAGCATCCGTGTATTCTGAAAGCCAGACAATCCCAATTCTGTTTAATGCCACCTTTGTGTCTGGTGTGCTGTCATTTGTCATGTCGGTTTACATTTATGGCGGATTTGACAATTCTGAATCGGAATCCCTGATGCCGCAAGAAAAAAAGGCCCGCTACAAAACAATTAAAATTCACAGCAAAATTGGATTTGCGTTCCTGATTGCAGGGTTTCTGTTTGGCATTTTATTTTATGTTTACGGGGGCTTTTTGTTTTACGATCTGGCAATTCATTATGTCGCAATCGGATTCATTGGAATAACAATAATGCTGTTCTTGCCGCTGATGCTCCCGCCAATAACCGGCAGGACGATTAACTTTTTAAAATTCAATAAATTGCCACTGATCCTGGTTCTATCCGCCCTGGCACTAAGAACTGTTGGCGATGTCATTGTGGACAAATCGATTCAAAACCCGTTTTCTTCCGTCTTTGGGATTTCAGGCCTGATAGTCCTCTCTGCCATGATTTATTTTGTTATAATGATTCACAGAGCCATGGAATCTCCGGTAAATGTCGAATTTAAAAAAAGACCGGATGCCAAGCAGTGAGGCCTCTGGCATCAAATTATATAATCAATAGGACGACTTTTACATTATGATCCCTCTCTCAGGCGACATCACAGGTGCAAAGGGCATAATGCGCCAAAAGATCGGTTCTTTTTCCATCAGCAGGGGAACCACCACACTAAAACGCGGATTTGCGCACATGCTCAAAAACGGCGTAGTCATGGACGTCACAACAGTGGAACAGGCCCAAATTGCCGAGGATGCGGGGGCGGTATCTGTCATGGTTCTGGACAAGCTGCCCTCCGACGTAAGAAAGGCCGGCGGGGTGGCAAGGACTGCAAGCATCAGGGTAATCGAAGAGATAATGGACGCAGTCACCATTCCGGTAATGGCAAAATGCAGGATTGGCCACGTCTACGAAGCACGTGTGCTGGAAGAAGCAAACGTTGACATGATAGACGAATCCGAGGTTCTCACGCCAGCAGACGAGACACACCACATCTGGAAGTGGGACTTTACAACACCATTTGTGAATGGGGCCAGATCTCTTGCCGAGGCCTTGCGAAGAATAGAGGAAGGTGCGGCAATGATTAGGACAAAAGGCGAGCCAGGAACTGGAAACGTCGCAGAAGCAGTGACCCACATCAAAAAAGTAAATGACGAGCTTAGAACAATCAACTCGATTTACGAGTCCGGGGACCATCAGGATCTGGTCAAAATGGCCAGAGAGTTCAAAGTATCATATGATCTTGTGGAACAGACTGCAAAGATGGGCAGACTCCCCGTGGTAAATTTTGCCGCAGGTGGAATTGCCACACCGGCGGATGCCGCATATCTGATGTCCCTTGGATGCGATGGAGTCTTTGTTGGCTCTGGAATATTCAAGGCCGAGGACGCAAAAGAGCGCGCCCGCGCAGTCGTATTGGCAACAACGTTTTGGGAAGAACCAGACAAGGTAAAAGAAGCACAAAAAATGATTGATGAAAGACAGTCAATGCTCGGCCTTGATGTGAAAAACCTAGAACTCAGAATGCAGGAGCGTGGAAGTACGGCATGAACATTGGCGTCCTGGGGCTGCAGGGGGATGTTGCAGAAAACATCAATGCCTCACGCCAGGCCATGGCAAAGCTTGGCATCAAAGGAACAGTAAAGCAGGTAAAGACCCCAGAAGAGCTAGCAAGTCTTGACGGTCTGATCATTCCGGGGGGCGAAAGCACCATGATCGGGCAGATGTCGCTGGTAAACGGGGCAATCAAAACCATCAAAGAAAAAATTCAGGCAGGCATGCCAGTATTTGGAATCTGCGCCGGACTGATCCTGCTCTCAAAAAACGTTCGTGACAAAACTGTCGGCAAAACAAACCAGCCGCTTTTGGATTTGCTCGATGTACGGGTGGAAAGAAACTCGTTTGGCAGGCAAAAGGACTCATTTGAAACAGAGGTCTCGGCTGAGCCACTGGGAATTCAAAGGATGAGGGGGGTCTTCATCAGATCGCCGTCGATTGAGGACCTTGGCAAAAACGTCAAGGTGGTATCAAAGTTTAACGAAAAAGTAGTTGCCGTACAGCAGGGAAATATTCTGGCAACGTCATTTCACCCAGAGCTGACAAACGATGTGTCGCTGCACAGGTATTTTATCAGCATGGTTGCAACACGGAAAAAATAACATCATTTTTCCAGTTTATGCATCTGAATTAGATCTTTTGCAAACTGCATGAGGTCCTGCGGGACATCCATTGTTATAGGGTCCTTCAGCGACAGTCCCTTTGACTTTTTTTCATTCCAGACGCTGGAATTAAACTCTGAAATTGACTTTGTATGTTTTGTCATGTCATCCATACCAAGCGGCTCAGGAAACCTTTGTTTATGAATTGTCTCTGTAGAGTATAACGAATTCCACATAAACTCGGTAATAAACGGCGTAATGGGGGCAAGCAGGAGCAGAATTGTCGAGAGTACCTTGTGCAGCGTGTGTATTGCCGCGTTTTTCTCATCCCCGGTAAAGCCGTCCCCATATGCGCGTGCCTTTACCATCTCGATATAATGCGCTGCAAAAACATTCCATGTGAACTCACGCACAGCAACCGCAGGCACAAAAAAGTTGTACTCTGCATAACCTTTTTTGCATTCTCGGATGAGACTGTCTAATTCCGAGAGAATCCACCTGTCAGTTTCTGTTGGTTTTGCATTTTGCACTAATGGATAGCCTGAGATAAACCTCGATACATTCCAAAGCTTGGAGAGGAACTTTTTTGTAGATTCTATCTTCTGTTCATTGCACCTAAAATCATAACCGTGGTTGATTTCGCTTGCACTCCAGAATCGGAACGTGTCTGCCCCAAACTTTTGAATTACTGGAAGAGGATCGATTACATTTCCCCTGCTTTTGCTCATCTTGAGGCCTTTTTCATCAAGGCCGTATCCCATGATCCAGGCCTCAGACCATGGGGTCTTGCCTGTCAGCTGCTCGCAACGCAGAATCGTATAGTACAGCCAGGTCCTGACTATGTCTTTGGCTTGCGGCCTCAGCGTCGCAGGATAGGTCTTTTTGAAAAACTCGGGGTCCTTGTAAAATCTTGCAATAAACAATGGCGATACCGATGAGTCCATCCACGTGTCAAATGTTCTCTCTTCTCCAACAAACTCTGTGGACTCGCATTTTACACACCTGGCAAATGGAGCTTTATCTTTCCATGATCTGTAGTATTTGCCAGCATCCGGCACGTGTGGTTCTGAGCAGTTTTTGCAGTACCAGATTGGGATCTCTGTTCCATAAAATCTTCTGCGGGATATTGGCCAGTCGATTGAAATGGAGTCAAGCCAGTTCATGAGGATCTGTTTGTGCATTTCCGGATAGAATCTTATCTTCTGGCCCATGTCACGAATCTTTTCCACAGAATCGATCTGCTTCACATAGTATTCCTCCATTGGTATGATCTCTATTGGGATCTTGCTGCGCTCGGAAACAGGCGTGCGGTGAGTAATATCTTCAACTTTTTCCAGCATTCCTGACTCCTGCAGGTCTTCAATTATCCTGCTTCGGGCAGCCTTGATCTTCATCCCGGCATATTTTCCGGCAGACTCTGTCATCAGGCCGTTTGTGCCAATGGCAATAATTTCTTCCATCTTCATTTCGCGAAACAACGCAACGTCGTTTTGGTCGCCATAGCTACAAACCATCACTGCACCGGAACCAAATTCCATCTGTGCGGAACGATGGGCCCTTATTGTGACCTCTCTGTTGATGAGGGGAACGATTATCTTTTTTCCGATAACATCTCTGTATCTTGGGTCTTCTGGATTTACTATTACTGTCTGGCATGAACACAACAATTCCGGCCTTGTACTGGCTATGAGGATCGTCTTCTCCGAGTCTTTGATCCTGAATTTCATGTATGCGAGCTTTGTCGGAATATCCTGGTATTGGATTTCTGCATCTGCTATGGTTGTGCCAGAAACCCAGTCATAGTTGTTGGGTCTTGTTGCCTTGTATATGATTCCCTTTTTCCACAACTCGATAAAGGTGGCCTGTGTAAGGGCTCGATATTCCTCGGAATCTGTCCTGTAATAATTTGCAAAATTTGCAGAAAGCCCAAGACTTTTCATTATCTGGATCATCTCTGATTCCAGGTCGTCAAGGGAGCTTTTACAAAGATCCAGGAACTTGCTTCGATCGGTCTCCTGCATTCTGATGTTGTGTTTTTTTTCCGTATACAACTCGACGGGGAGGCCGTTTCTGTCAATCCCGATTGGGAAATAGACGTTGTGTCCTGACATCCTTGCGGTTCTGGCAATCATGTCAATCTGGGAATAATGTGCAGCCGCACCTATGTGCCAGGGCCTTCCAGAGGGGTATGGCGGGGGCGTATCAATTACGAAATTCTTCTCTCTGGGAACAAAATCATACGTACCGGTTTCGTCCCATCTTCTGAGAATCTGGACTTCGATCTCAGGGTTCCAGGCAGTTTCCTTGATTTTTGGTTCCATGCCTTAGGACTTGGAAATCTTGGAAATAAGGTGTGCTCCCTTGTTGTAACCTTCGTAGATGTAGACGCCTACGGCTTCGATATTTTCTGGGAGCTTTGGAACGAGGAGCTTTATTATCTCGGTGGACAAGTTTTCTACGGTCGCCTCGCCTTCAAGCAGGTATGCGGTGTCTTTTGGAACCTGCATGTCAAAGACCCCCCTTGGGCCATCAAACGCGATTCTGTAGTGGGATCTGTCTTCGTTTTTCAGATATCTTCTGTTGATAAAGAACTTGTGGTCCAATACTGCGATGACCTCCCTGATTGTCTTTTTTGCCTGACCGAAATCGATCAGTAAATTGTTTTTCATGTCGCCAACGAGTTCTACCAAAACAGACGATGTGTGGCCGTGTAATATCGAGCATTTCTCAACGAGTGGCAAAATGTGTGCATAATCAAACGCAAAGGACGGATCCTCGATAAATATTGCACCACTCTGCGCATCCTTTGTGTCATAGAATACAATTTCGTCCAGTTCCTTTAGCTTGGCGGCAAACTTGGAGCTTCCAATTGCCACGATTTTTGTATCGGGCAAAAACTGTTTTATTTGCTTGTATTTCTCAATTTCCTCTTCTGAATCAATCACCTCGATTAGCTTTCCGTCATCTGTCATAAAGTCAATGGTCACAGACTTGCCTGCAAGGACCTGTTTGTGTTGATAGGTATAGTCTATGCCCAAAAACGTAAGCATCTGTGCTACGGAAAGCTCCGTCCGTGACCTGAGCAGGGTGCCCTTTTTGTCGACGTACCTAAAATCAGAGTCCAAAATAACCGGATTTGCAGCCATTTGGAACTTTTGGCTTTTATTCAATATATAAATTGATTAAGTGTCACTGGAGTGAATTTAGCACTTTTGCCAAGCCGATGTCATTCTGTGTTATTCCGCCGGCATCATGGGTTGTCAGATCAACACTGAGCTTGTTGTATACGTTGAACCATTCTGGATG
>SBBK01000111.1 GCA_005240025.1 archaeon | reverse complement strand
ATTATCACTCGGCAGGAGTGCACAAGGCATTTGAAGAATTCTTCAAATCTAAACAAATTCCAATTGTGGAGCTGACAGGTTCGCAATGCATGGTTGTAAAAACCGACGGTTAATCACATAATTATTCTTGTGCCTTCGCCTAACAAAAACACTTTCTCATCTTTTTTTGCATTATTGATTATGGAAGAATTGAATGCAATGATGCTGTTTCTTATTTTAATTTTGCAGTCTATGTTGCAGTCCGACATTACGATGGAATTAGACACATCACACCCAAATAACTTGGAATTGTCCCCAATGCTTGTATTTGGTCCAATTGTCACGCCTGACTCTACTACGCAGTTTTCTCCTATGATGATAGGTCCGGTAAGTGATGCACCGTTCTTAATTGTCGTGCCGCGACCAACCATGACTTTTCCTATAATTGAGGCGCCAGGCTCTTTATCTCCATGAAAATATGGCTCCATTTTATCTAAAATTGCCCCATTTGCATGAATGATGTCGTCTGGCGTGCCAGTGTCCTTCCAATAATCGGTAATCATGTGGTAAGTGATCTTGTGGTTTTCTTCCAGCATCATGTGTAACGCATCAGTTATCTCCAATTCGTTTCTCCACGAGGGTTTGAGCCTGTCGATTATATCAAAAATTTTTGGGGTCAGAAGGTAAATTCCAGTAACCGCAAGATTAGAAGGAGGATTTTTTGGCTTTTCCATAATCCGCAGTATTTTACCGTCCTTGACTTCCGCAATCCCAAATCTTGATGGGTTTTCAACCTCACACAACAAAATTGAGGCAGCCGCATCAGACTTTTCAAATTCTTCTACAAATCCGCCTACGGATTTTTGTATGATGTTATCTCCTAAAAAGACCAAAAACTTCTCATCACCTATAAAATCCTTGCAAAGCTGTATGGCGTGAGCTATTCCTCGAGGATAGTCTTGTTCTATGTATGTTATCCTGACGCCGAATTTATCGCCGGTCCCATAGTATTCTCTGACTTTATTTGAACCGGATCCGCCAATGATTATTGCAATGTCTGTTATTTTCGCCTCCTTTAACGACTCGACACAATACTGGGACATGGGTTTGTTGGCAATGGGCAACAATTGTTTTGGCCCTGTGTGTGTTAACGGCCTCAGCCTCGTTCCATGGCCTCCATGGAGAATAATTCCTCTCATCAAAATCACACACTATTTGTCATATTTAGAGTTCTTTTTGCCTACTAACATCTGTTTTTCTGAAAGGCCCTTCCACCATTTTTTGTTCTCTAAATACCATCTAATTGTGATATCCAAAGCCTCCTCAAAGCCGTATTTTGGCTTCCATCCCAACTCTTTTTTGATTTTTGTCGAATCCAAACTATACCTAAAATCATGACCCGGTCTGTCCCCGACATATTTTATCAGACTCGTCGGTTTTCCAAGCATTCTCAGAATCTTTCTTACTATCTGATTGTTGCTCAATTCATTATATCCAGAAATGTTGTACGACTGTCCGGGTTTTCCTTTTTTAAAGGCAGTCATGATTGCCTCACAATGGTCAACAACAAATATCCAATCCCTGACGTTTCTTCCAGTGCCAAAAATTGGAATCTTCTTATTCTTTATTGCCAATATGATTGTCTTGGGAATTAGTTTTTCTGGAAACTGCCTTGGCCCAAAGTTATTTGTACACCTAGTTATTATGATGTCTGCATCAAAAGTTGTACAGTAAGAATTGACCAGCAGTTCTGCAGATGCTTTTGTTGATGAGTAGGGGCTTGATGGATTAAAGCGAAGTTGTTCATCTGCACTGCCACTCTTCAGACTCCCAAAGACCTCATCTGTTGAAATATGAATCAATTTTCTTTTATGCTTTCGTACTGATTCCAAAATAGAGTAGGTGCCAAATATGTTCGAATTGACAAACGCCTCCGGATCAGTTATACTTCTGTCCACATGCGATTCGGCGGCAAAATTAAAAACAACATCGGATTTTTCTACCAGTCTGTCCATTAGATCTCGATTGCAGATGTTGCCCTTGATGTATTCGTAATTTTTTTTATTTTTTAACTCATAAAGGTTTAGTCTGTTTGAACCCACAAATTCTGCATCAACGTTTGTAATTTTGAAATCCGGAAAATGTTTTGAAACATATAAAATAAAATTGCTACCAATAAACCCGAGTCCGCCAGTAACAAGTATCTTCACAAGTCTGACTTACAAACCCCACAAGTAAATACGTATCAGCACCTCCTGAGTATTTAATATGGTCTAATTAGCTAAGCCGAGCAAAAATCGTAAACTATCAATATTTATTATAATTGCCTCAAGTCAAAATAAATGCAGGCCCCATCTATTAGAGCAATAAAACTCGAGACCCATCCTACAAAGGATACTGCGGATGGTCACATTAACGGTTCACTGACAGTTGTATGGAGAGACTGGGACAAGATCTTACAAAATGAACCAAAAATGGTCTATGTGTCATACATTAATCCGGGTGAGATAAAAGGACCTCACATGCACACAAAAAGAGACAGTTATTTCCTCTGCACAAGTGGAAAGGTAGTCTTTATCGCAAAAGATCTTGATGGTCACTATCATGAAATCCAGTCTGGAGATGACGAGCCGGTTTTGGTGCAGATTCCAAAAAATTTCCCATCTGCACATATCAATATCTCGGATAAAAAATCGGCTGTGCTTGCTCTGGCCAGTGTTGCATGGAGGCCAAATGACAACGAAATGTTAAATATCACATTTGATGATTATGACTGGAAAAAATGGTTCAAACACTAAAAATCAAAAACAAGAAAACGTCGCGATCTTCTTCAACTCTACATGTACAGTGACAGAGTTAAGCGAACTACGAAAAAAGCATCCACTCGCACAAATCATTTGTTTTGATTTTGAATCCCACGAACTATTGAAAAATAGCGAGACAAAACACCTTCTGTCAGACAACTATCTTGATGAAGAGGATATAGCAAACATACAAAGAAGATACTATGAAATTTATGAATGGTACGAGCAACCACAGATCAGGAGTCTTGTTGAATATGGTGGTGTCAACATGGGCCAGCTGTTTTCAGAAGAACTGGTCCATCTTTTGGTGAAGACCATAAAAAACTCCGTAGGAATCATGCGTATTTGTGAAAAAAACACCGACACGACATTTCTTGTTCCTCCATCCCTCTACGAACTAACTAGGAATTTTACTCCAAATGCCAAAAAATCGTTCATAGAAGCAGACCGGGCCGAGTTTGTCTATGACTACATAAGAT
>SBBK01000128.1 GCA_005240025.1 archaeon | reverse complement strand
CGGACAGCAACCCGGAAAACGATACGTCGTTTCCCTTTACCACATACGGCAGAGATACATAATTGGATGATTTTTCTGCCAGATTCTCTATTGTTTTGCCACAGGGGGATGCAAGACCAAGGGAGCGCCCAAATTGATCAAGCAGCTGGCCCAGAGTAATATCCAGGGTTTCTCCAAAAATCCTCCACCTTTTTTGCTTAAAGGCCGCAAGCACTGTGTGCCCGCCGGAAACCAGCAACACAAGCGGATCCCTCGATCCGGTCAAGAGCTTTCCCAGCTCTACATGGCCTACTGCATGATTTACCGGATAAATTGGAATCCTGTAGTATGACGCAAGAGTTCTTGCTATTACACCTGCCACCCGAAGGCACGGTCCAAGTCCAGGTCCTGCCGCATACGATATTACATCAATGTCATGTATGGCCAGGTTTGCCTTTTTGATACATTCCGAGAGCACTGCCGGGCTGTGTTCAATGTGGTGTCTTGATGCCTCCCTTGGATGGATTCCTTGGCCTTCCGGCGGCCGGTAGACTTTTCTCACATCTGATAAAATCCTCCCCCCCTTTGCGCGTCTTTCCACTATTGCGCATGAAAAGGTGTGTGCCGTGCTTTCGATTCCAAGACAGAGCATCTTAGCCACGGCTCATGCTTGAGACTATTTTTATGACGTCGCCGTCTCTGAGTTTATGGTCTGAGCCGATTCTTTGCTTTGTCTTTGCGTCTATTGCATGCAGAAATCCCTTTGCCAGATCCGCATGAATCGTTGCGGCAAGATCTTTTGCAGTCGAGCCGTCAGTCAAGAGTCTTGCGTCTGGCAGGACTGCGCCATCCTTGTTTGAGAGCTTGGTTTCGTCCTCGACGGGAAAAACCGTGATGAGTTTGAGTGTATCAAATACAGCATAGTTTAGCGCCTGCTGCACCCCGGTAGTCCGGATTTTAGAGAGCACTGACCGGACCAGGTCGAGTGCGTTCCTTTGTTGTTGATTCAGCGTCTTGTTTTTAATTTCAAATGTAGGATCTCCAGGCACATATTCCACCAGTCCTGCCTTTGCTGCCTTTCTTAGCAACAGTTCAGACTCTGCACTACACACCACGACGCGGTTGTTTTTTTTCATTGCGTCAACTATGGAAAGGTCTTTGCAGAGGTCTGCCTTGTTTGCGGCGACCAAAAGCGGTTTTGTTTTTTTTCTTAGTTTTGTTGCAAATGACAGGAGATCAGAACCGGTCCATTCGGCCGGCTTTTTTGCTCCAAGATCAGTTTCTTTTAGTATTTCAGATATTACAAAGTCCTTTATCCCAAGGCCGCTGAATCTTTTTGTTATGCCTTCTACAAGAGTCATAGTTTTCTGGGTGATCTCCCGGAGCAGTTTTTGCCACTCCCTGTCCAGAATTTGCTTGAACCACTGGTCAAACTCGTTTTCAACAAACACCACGTCTTCCAGCGGGTTGTGGGTTCCCGGCGGCACAGGCTGCCCCTGTATGTCGGTTGCCCCCGCAGCATCTACAACATGAATCAACACCTCGGCCTGCCTTGCATCATCAAGAAACTTGTTGCCCAGGCCCTTTCCCTGGTGTGCCCCGGGCACAAGGCCGGCAACATCGATTATCTTGACCGGTACCAGTCTGACTCCGTTTACACAGAGCGGGTTTTGGTGCGTGATCCCAAAGTCCTTGCAGGCGCACCTGGTTCTGACGTAGGTTATTCCCACATTTGGCTCAATTGTGGTAAATGGGTAGTTCCCAATAGCAACTGCCGCCTCCGTAGCTGCGGAAAAAAACGTCGACTTGCCGACGTTTGCCTTGCCCAAAAGTCCGATTAGCATCAAGAACTGAGAGTTTTCACTTCATATTTAGTTTGCAGAAATTGTTAATTTAGCGATAATTTTACCAATTGTGTGTTTGTAATAACTGGCAATCCCGGTGTCGGAAAGCACACGCTTGCAAAAAGGCTAGCTGGCAAATTTGAAATTCTTGATTTGAACCGAGTTGCCATTGACAACAAGGTCTATAAAAAAACCAGGGACGCCCTTGATGTTGATGTGGTCAAGCTCGGAAAAATCGTAAAAAAAATGATCAGGTCAGACACGCTTGCTGTTGGACACCTTGCGCCGTACGTTGTTCCGCCAAAACAGGTCAGATTCGTCATAGTCCTTCGAAAAAGTCCATATCAGCTCATTCCGGTTTACAAAAAACGCAGGTATGCCAAAAAAAAGATGTTTGAGAATCTCGGAAGCGAGATTCTTGGCGTAACTGCATATGACGCCATAACAAGATTTGGCAAAAAAAAGACATTTCAGATCGACACAACAAATCTATCTGTGCAAAAAACAGCAGACAGGATTAAATTGGTTTTCAAAAAAAAATTCAAGGGAGACAGGGTGGACTGGCTCGCACTCGTTGCACAAAAAAATGACCTGGCGAGGTTTTTTCCATCAAAATGATACGGCATGTTTGAAATACTAAAGACAGACCTTGCGGGACGAATTGGCATAATAACTACCAACCATGGCAGGGTCCACACGCCTGCGTTTGTTCCCGTAGTTCATCCCGTAAACCAAAAGATTCCCCCCCAGAAACTTGGGCAGATCGGCTTTGAGCTTGTCATCACAAATGCGTACATAACAATGAATCGATACGGTGAGGACGCAGTAAAGCGAGGAATACACGACATCATAAATTTTGATGGCTCTGTGATGACAGACTCTGGCGGTTATCAGGTGCTGGAATACGGCAAGGTGAGTGTTTCTCATCAGGACATGGCAAAGTTTGAAAAGATGATAGGAACAGACATTGCTATTCCCCTTGACAGACCCACAGGTTATGGGCTGCCAAAAAAGAAAGCCAGAGATTATGTCGACTACACACTCGAGATTTCAAAAGATGCGCTCGATAAGAGTGAGCCCAACGGACAGATTTGGTGTGGGCCAATCCAGGGAGCTGAACATCTGGAACTTGTTAGAAAATCAACGGAGTCTCTTGTAAACTTTGGATTTGAGATGCTGGCCCTTGGCAGTCCGGTTGAGGTAATGGAGTCATACGAATACAGGATACTGGCAAAAATGATAGTTGAGGCAAAAAAGCTAATCCCTCCTTCCGTCCCACTACACCTCTTTGGTGCCGGCCACCCCCTGACCATCCCGATTGCCGTGGCCCTTGGGTGCGACACATTTGATTCTGCATCCTACATGCTTTACGCAAAACATGACAGGTACATCTTGGAGGATAGAACCACCCACCTTGCCGATATGCAGTATTTTGCCTGTAACTGCGAGGTCTGCTCAGGACACACCCCGAAAGAGATTCTGGAGACAGAAACGGAGGAGAGAACAGTCAAGCTCGCACTCCACAACCTGTACGCCATCAAGACCGAGGTGGACAGGACAAAGGAGGCAATCCACGAAGGGCGTCTCTGGGAGTACACAATGAGAAAGTTGCGTGCGCACCCAAAACTCTTTGAAACAGGCGAGGTTTTTTGTCAAAACACCAAGTTTTTGGCAAAGACGACCCCCAGGTTCAAAGAAAAGGCACTATTTCTATACGGAGCAGAAGACCAGTTTAGGCCGGAGGTGGCATCATATCACAATGTGGTACGTGCATTCAGGTCGGCCAAAAAAGAAGCAGTAATTATCAGGGATTCGCACCACAAACCCTTTTACCTCTCTGAAAATTATACAAAACTCAAAAAAAAGTTCGACGAGGACATCCAGTTTTGCCAGTACAATCCGGTCCTGGGACTGATTCCGCTTGAGATTTCTGATCTGTATCCTGCCGCCCATTATGTGACGGCAGAGCGGGATTTTTCTCCCGGTGGTTTTTCCGAGTTTGCAAAAACCTGGGAATTGTTTTTTGAAAAAAACAAATTCGACAAGATCTACATCGAGGACGATTTGTTTTTGAAGCACCACGCAAAGACATTACCAAAAGGTACCAAGGTAAAAATAATAAAAAGAAAAAAAGACTAGCGGTCTTATAGACCTGCGTCTTCTGCCCAGCCTTTTACGAAAACTCCGTTCTTGTGTAGAGGCACTGGTTGACCAGCAGTGTAGTTCATTGGTCTCATCCAAAAGATTGCCTTTGTTGGGCAAACTCCGATGCATGCTCCGTCCGAGATGCACCTCTCTGGATAGAATACAAATGCTTTACCCCTCTTCCACCCTTCAACAGGCTTTACACGGAGTACGTCCGGGCCAAGAGATGTACAGATTTCTACGCACAGGGCGCAGCCGATACATCTTTGTTCGTCAACGTCTGGAAGTATTGCTATTGGCATTTATTTCACTAAGTACAACTGCATTTAGTAACTATTTAAACCATGATTAAAAAAATTAACAGTGTTATAGATTTTTGATCGTGTGATCAGATCCTCGTTGAAATTTAAAATATAAAAAAGGTTACTAGATGTTTTGCTTATTTGCGCATTGCATCTATTTGGCCGCTGGTAACCCAATCTAGTAATTCAGCAGCTGTTGGATTTAGATCTGCTCTTTTATCCATCAGGTTCGATACCCAGATCCAGTTTATCTGGTTCAGTAGTGGTTTATTTCCCTCGTCACCTGCGCGAACTTTGTTGCGCTTGTCTGCTGGGATTGTACTCCACCATTGGTCAAAAGTTCTACCCATATGAGGGGATCTTAGGTTTGACTAATTAAAGCTTTTGAAGATTACAACCAAGATAGAATGATCGGTATTAGTGGCAACCTTTTAAGATAGAACCAAGTTCAGTTCAGTTCTTGAAAGTAAAAATACTTGGCGCCGGCCAGGAGATAGGCCGATCGGGATTTTTGGTAAAATGCGACGGTGCAAATTATCTCCTGGATTACGGTGTCAATCTGGGAAAAAATCCACAGGGTCCGCTGCACGTCAAACCAAAAGAGGTCGACGCCATAGTTGTGAGTCATGCGCATCTGGACCATTCCGGCTATGTTCCGCTTTTGTATGTGAGCGGCAGCTGTGACGTATTTGCTACTGCGCCGACCTTTGATTTGAGCAGGATTTTAATCGAGGACATGCTCAAGCTGGAAAAAGAATTGCACCCGTTTGGTCTGCCCGAGGTAAACAAAATGTACAGGCATGCAAAAAGCATTGGATACAGGGAAAAAATACGGATGGGCAACTCGTCCTTTGAGCTTCGCGATTCCGGTCACGTGGTCGGGGGCGGCACTGTCCTGGTGGAGTCAAATGGAAAGCGCCTCTTTTACACAGGCGACATCAATGTCAATGGGTCCCGAATGCTCAGAGAAGCGGACCTTGATGTAGGCGAGATTGATCTTTTGATAACTGAAAGCACGTACTCGCAGACAACACAGATGCCAAGAAAAGAGTCCGAAGAAAAATTTATCGAGTTTGCAAATGAAATCCTGGATCAAAAGGGGACGCTTTTTGTTCCCGCGTTTTCTGTTGAGCGCTCACAGGAGATTGCCTGTATTCTCAAGAACGCCAGATTCAAGCACAGGATAATAATGGACGGGATGGCCCTCAACGTAAACGAGGTACTTTTGCGATATCCGCAATATCTTCGGGATTATGACGTGTTTGTTGACGCAATAGAAAACGTCAAGTGGATACGCACCCATGGTGAAAGAAAACGGGAGCTCAGGGAGCCATGTGTTGTGATTTCGCCAGCAGGTATGCTGGTTGGCGGAAACGCTGTTTTTTATCTGCAGGAGCTTGCCTTTGATGGAAAAAACGGGATTGCTCTTGTCTCATACCAGAGCGAAGGAACACCGGGAAGAAGGCTGCTGGATTCCGGCAAGGTTTTGATTCGTGGCAGGGCAAAAACAGCAGAGGCAGACGTCCGTCAGTTCGAGTTTTCCGGCCATTCGGATAGAGATGCGCTCTTTGAGATGGTCAAAAAAATAAGGGGAAACCCCAGGGTTCTGGCCGTCCACGGCGAGGAACAATCATGCATCAAGTTTGCCGAGGAAATCCACCAGAAGTTCGGCCTTGATGCATATGCGCCAAAACTGGGCGAAGAAATTGCCCTCTAGGATTAACGTAGAACACACAATACTGAGCGGCCAGATATTTCCGTGGACAAGACACGGCAAGATGTGGTATGTCGTCAACGGCTCTGATCTGCTTGCCATAAATGAGGATGCACCGCTGGAGTTTAGGTCATTTCAAAAAAACGAGTGTGATTTTTTCAGGGAGACAGACGACATTGGTAAAATAATTAGGACTATATCCAGGGATGCGGTTCTAAGGGAGGCGATCAGGAGATTTGACGGCATGAGGATACTTCGGCAGGACCCATTCCAGTGTTTTATTTCGTTTATACTGTCATCAAACTCGAGCATTCAAAATATCAGAAATAGAGTGTGGAGGCTTGCAAGAAAGTTTGGCCCCAGGATAACATTTGACAAACTTGAGTTCCATCTTTTGCCAGAACCTGCCAGGCTTGCAAAGGCTGAAAATTCGGAATTGCTCTCCTGCGGCCTTGGATACAGAGCAAAGTTTGTAAAAAATGCGTCACTTGCGGTCAAAGAAGGCTTGTTGGATTTTGATTTTTTGAAAAAAACAAATTATCAAGAGGCCAGATCAGCCCTCCTCGGGATAGACGGCATAGGCAACAAAGTAGCTGACTGCATCATGCTGTTTTCACTCGAAAAGCTAGAATCATTTCCGCTCGACAGGTGGATAATCCGAAGTCTCCGGGAATATTACCCGCACAGGTTTTCTTTTGCTGGCAAGACCCTGACAGACAAAAAATACCGTACGCTGCACGAACAGGCAGTCCGGCATTTTGGCCCGTATGCAGGATACTGCCAGCAGTTTTTATTCAAGATGATAAGGGAGTCCAACAAGAAATCGTGGTAGAGTGTACCAATCGAGCTTCTCGCTATGTTTAAAATGCCAGCAATTTTTGAAAATCTTGGGCCGGTAGCTCAGCATGGATAGAGTGCTGGACTTCTAATCCAGTGGTCAAGGGATCGAAGCCCTTCTGGCCCGTTACCCTCTGGGTAACGAAACCTGTTTGACGACCACTTTTCCATTTGGTAAAGTTCCGACGTACTGCCATCCATCCTCGATGAGTTGCTCTGCTTCATCTGCGGTTGACACTCGTTGCTTGCACTTGTTTAGCGACTCAGTAAATGAGCGGGTTCGTCTTTGTCCATGCTTTCAATTTTGGATTTTGCCTCCTGTTTCTGCTTTTGAACTTCGTCTTCTTTCTTTTGTCTGAAGTCGAGAAGTTCTATGCAACGGGAGAATGCGAAGCGCATTTAGTTGACTTGAAGTATACCCTTGTTTGTCGTGTAAACGCTTTCAATGTCTCAACCATCAAACAGATAACATCGGAAAACCACAGTAAGTGGATTTTTACCTGTGTACCTTTGACCCGCCACATCATAAATTATTTACCGGCATGGTGTAGACATACAGTTGAAAGACATACAGATATCGCTGCAGGACGGAAACATCAAGCCCAATTCTGAATTCAATGGCACAATCAAGGTCAATTATTTGGGAAAATACGACAGCATTGTACTAAACACGCATATTCTGGATTCCAATGAGCTCATGCTTTTTACTTCGTGCAATGGAAAAAAGATGTCCAGTCGAAGCGCCAGACTTTTTATCGGCAGGGAAAGCATGCAGCAAAACACAGCCGAGTTTACAGCCATGATTACATTTGAGCCAAAAAAACAGCATGATGTCAAGTTTCGCGCATCAATCATTGAGCAGCACAAGGAAATAGAAAGTGACGTGCTGTTTGCTAAACTTTCCTAGAACCTCTGCTTTGTTACTACCAGCT
>SBBK01000212.1 GCA_005240025.1 archaeon | reverse complement strand
GGTCTGGCCCGTGGCAAGCGATGCCACCGTAAACGGGTTTGATTCCAGTATTGGGATTTCCTGGAATGGTTTTTTGTCCAAGTTTTTGTATATTTTGACTGAGATGCCAGCGGGGAGTGTCCTGTCGCCGTTTTCGTTTTTAATAAAGACATCAATTGTGCCTGTTGCCTGGGCATTTGCGCTCATCAGGGGCTGTGCCACCACCGAAAGGATGAGAATTATGAGAATTTTTGCAGCCATTTTACGCGTTTGGTTTAGACTCAACTGAGTGTTTTATCTCATGTAGCATCTTTAAGTTTGACGTATTTTGCTTCGCGTACACAAACTGCCGTGCGGAGCCCCGTGCTTTCGTTTTAAACAAACTCCATGTTATCATAATTCACGCCCCACCACTTGCAGGAGAGGAAAATGCGCACCGAACCGATCACAGACACCGCAATACATCCCTGCAGGGGTTGTTCTGGCCAGCTGGAGCTTACAGACAAAGTCATTCGCCACAAGGCCGACTGGTACCATGCAAAATGCTTCAAATCAGTTGTGACGGAATTTGACAGAATTGATGAGAAGGTATTTGAGAAAAAGCCAGTACAGCTCAGTCACAAATCGCAGTGTTTGTTTTGCAAGGACGAAATTGAGCAGACGGAAAACCCAATCAAAATTGGCAAGGCGCAATATCACCAGATATGCCATGAGATGATGTCGCCGCAAAAACATCAAACCGCAAAAGAAAAAAACTCGCAAAAAAACCACGGGGGCGCAAAGGTAGACCCGGTCATAATTTGCATAATGTCTGGAATTTTTGTCATGCTGTTTGTGACTGCCTATCTAATGCTGTCAGTCGTCAGCATCATTGCAATCGCAGTAGCCATGTGCCTTTCGTTTTATCACATCATAGATTCGTCGCATTCCGCAAGGCGGAAAAAGATCAGGCGCGTGCCCTCGTATTTCGTCTTTGTCATGATCGCAATGCCGATTGTCTTTGGGCTGGCAATTGCCTATGATGGATACAGCATCTGGCACTCGATACCAAAGTCAATCATAGTTTGGGGCCTGACTCTTACTTTTTGGAGCAATATGGTATTCATCCCGCTTTCCGCATACAGTAAATACATCGAGTCATCCCCCCTTGAGAAAACCTACAGGCCTTTTGTAAGCATCATAATTCCCGCGTACAACGAGGAAAAGGTAATAGCCAGAACCATCGAGTCGGCAATCTCAACAGAGTATCCGCGAAGGGAGATAATTGCAGTAGATGACGGCAGTACCGACAAAACCCTCCGAATCCTTGAGACATACAAGCCAAAAATCAAGGTAATCCACAAGGAAAACGGCGGCAAGTTTACGGCACTAAATTATGGCCTGCTTTACTCAAAAGGAGAGATAATAGTATCTGTAGATGCAGACACGATTCTTGCCCCCCAGTCCATAACGTCAATAGTTCACGGGTTTAGGGATAAAGACGTCGGCGCAGTAGCCGGAAACATCAAGGTCAGAAACAGGACAAACTGGATAACATGGTGCCAGGCCCTCGAGTATGTGGCAGGCATCCAGATCTTTAGGAGGACGCTTGACTTTTTCAACTCGGTGGCAATAGTTCCAGGAGCGTTGGGCGCGTTCCGGAAAAGCTTCCTGCGGCGGGTGGGTAACTTTACAGGAGATACCCTCGCAGAAGACTTTGACGCGACACTGAAAATTTTAAAGTCAGGCAAGGTAGTTGGTGGGAGGATCGACTCCCGGGCATACACCGAGTCGCCGAACTCCATTTCCCAGTTTTACAGACAGAGAAAAAGGTGGTACAGGGGCGAC
Source organism: archaeon (assembly GCA_005240025.1). GTDB lineage: Archaea > Thermoproteota > Nitrososphaeria > Nitrososphaerales > Nitrosopumilaceae > Nitrosotenuis. The sequence goes on along the minus strand of SBBK01000212.1, from coordinate 2,528 downwards.
ATGCAGGTCCTATCAAAGCACAGGGATTCGCTCATCAATCCAAAATTCGGTACGCTGTACAAAATGACTTACCCACTCATGATTACGTCGATGTTTTTCACACCACTTGCAGGAATTGTGGTCTGGGCCTTTTCGATAATTGACATCATAAATGGCGGAATTTTCTTTGTACTGCAGATGCTTGCTGTATTTATCATACTGCAGCACCTGCATGCGGCACTAGCAGTCCGCATCGAGGGCGAGGATCCAAGGCTGGTTGCGTTTTCCATCTTTTTCGTAATAGGCTACAAGCAGATAATCGACTTTCTTTTGATCAAATCAGCAATAGAGACGCTTCTTGGGAAAAAAATGCAGTGGACCACAGTCCAGAGGCAGGGAATCTAGACCGAGATTATCTTGTAGTCCGTGCTTTCTCGCCAGACTGCCTGGTCGATTCCGAATTTGTTGTTGCAGTGCAGACATCTGAAATCCCAGTGCAGTTCCGGGAACTTGTCGCCGCAGTCGTTGCAGACGTAAAAGTTCTCAAGAACCCTGTAGTCGACGCCAAGCATCTTTATTAGCCCGCGGCATTCTGGACATTGCTCGTTTTTGTATGTTCGTTGCGCCGAGATGTTGCCGCAGGAATAATGCTCAATTACAGTTTCTTTCTTAAAGTTGTAGCTGAAGCACGACGGACAGTTGAAAAATTGCTTCACCCTGACGGTTCCGCATTTCTCGCAGCTTATCTCCCTGACTGAGCCGGATTTTACTATGGCGCCGGTTTTTTGCAGGTCATCCAGAATAGTCACAATGTCGCTCTTTTTCTTGCCCGTGTAATCGGTCAGCATCGCCATGCTCACCCGTGTGTGCGATTTTAAAAATGCGCGGATTATTTCAAAGTCCTTTGTAGCATCGCCCAGCTGCTCATCCTCCCTTGCTATGGCGTTGATGATTTCTCGGACATCATCAAAGCCGTATGGTTTTGCAAGGTATTTGTATGCGCCATATGAGATTACCTCTCTTACCTTTTCGTCGCTTTTTTCGCGCGCCGTCTGCAGAATGACCCTGGTTTCCGGACGGACATCAAGAATTTGAGCAATTACCGAGAGGCCGTCCATATCTGGCAGGTTATAATCCAGGAACACTATCGGGGTCGCCGAAGACTCGAGGTATTCTTTGAATGCGCTTATGCCATCATTGCCGTTTTTTGCCACATGAATCTTGGCAAAGTCAAGTTTTTGGAGGAATTCCTTTAGCCGTATGCAGACGGCCGGGCTATCCTCTATAATAATGGCATCATACTTGACCAAAGTACATTTGCTTAGATCGGCACACCGTTGTTAGGATGTGTTTGTCCGGATTGAACGGATGATTTCCGCACCTGTTTTTTTGGAAGCTTGATGATAAATCTCGTGGGATTGTTGGCGGCTATGATTTTGCCGTGGTGTTGTTCCACAATGTTTTTGCAACTTGGCAGCCCAAGGCCCGTACCTGTCTGCTTTGTGGTAAACAATGGCTCAAATATTTTATCAAGCATGTTCCTTGGGATGCCAGGTCCGGAATCCTCGACATCAATTATGATGTGGTTTTTCTGTTCGGTGGCCCGAACCAGCACATGCCCTTTTTCTCCCAATGCCTGAATCGCGTTGACAAAGAGATTGGTAAAGACGACCTCCATCTTTTTTTGATCACATTCGAGGACTACGTCATTATCGGGTTTTATTATTTTGATTCCTTCCGGCTTTTTGACGGATTGGACAACAGCATCTATCAGTTCAATCAGAGAGATGCTCTTTATTTGCAGCGGGCTCTCCCGAACATAGTCCAGCACATCATCTATCTGATGCGATATCCTGGATATCGAATTTGCCAGCCTCGCAAACTGGTTTTCCGTTGCATCGTCCAGATGGTCTTTGAATTTCAGCTTCATTATCTCTACTGTGTTTTTGATAACGCTCAGTGGGTTCCGTATGTCGTGCGCAAGCCTTGACGCGATGAGTCCTATTGTCACGAGTCTTTCTTGCTCGAGTTCGGTCTTTGAGCGGCCAAGTTCGCGCTCCAGTTCGGTATTTTTCCTAAGTGACGACTTGAGCAGTTCAAATGACTTGGCAAGCTGCTCCAGCTCGTCGCTCCCCTCCAGGTCTATTTTATAGTTGGTTTTTCCCCGGAGTACATGGGATGTGGCAACCTGGACTTTGTGTATTTGTGCGACAACGTTTTTGCTGACATACAATGAAAAGACCAGAAATGCAAAGGCCAGGGCAAGCATCACAGATGCGGCGACAATGGCCGAAAAGACAAGGTCTTTTCCCACATCATAACCAAGAATCCCGAATTTGGCTTGCGGCCCAATATTTTCCAGCAGTGAGCTGCTTAGAAGAAAGGCAGCAGGGGCCATCGCCAGTAGCGAAAGCGCAAACATCAGTAACAGGTGCGAACTCATTTTCATGTGTGTGGTTGAGCTGAATTTGCGCAAAAATTACTGTTTGTTCGTTTTTGGCAAACTACTGCTGCACCCTCTGTGCGCTGGTCCACCTGGCCTTTTGTCC
>SBBK01000114.1 GCA_005240025.1 archaeon | reverse complement strand
TTTCCAAAATGAGTACGTTGTTTTTTAATAAAATATGGTGGGCTGAAAAAGATGCATCTTTTCCGGCATCAATACTTGGCGAGTCAATTCCAACCAGATTCGCCTTTTTTGAGGCCAAATAAACGGCAGCAGACGCACCAATACCAGGATTTTCATTAAAAAAATTCCTCCGCTTCAGATTGTCGCTCCAGCCTGTTGAAAATACAACCGTGGCCCACTCCGGGATCTCTCCATACCTTTTTTCAAACTTCAAAATGTCGGCTTTTGTTATTGCGTAATTTGGTCCGGAGTTTATCCTAACTAAAATCGCCTCCGTTATGAATCGCCCTGGGTCCAGCTGGTGAATTTTTTTGCCGTTTTTCACAAAATGATATGGCGCATCTATGTGGGTACCTGTATGTGAGCTCATAAAAAGCATCTCTAAATTGTACTTGTCTTTTTTTAACTCGGCCCATTCTACAAATCTAGGTTGTGGCGAGCCTGGAAAGGTGGGGATTTTTTTTGAAATTGTTAGTGTCAGGTCTTGCAACACGAAATTATCCATGGCGTCACTTGTATTTTCTGCCGATCAAAGGTAATAAATAGACCCCTTCCAAACTAATTCTACAATGCCTATTGCATTCATTCTTTTGAACTCCGATCTGGGTTCAGACCAGGAAATTATCATAAAGATAAAGGAAATCCTTAGTGTGGAAAAGGGACTCAAATACGAGGTGCAGGGCGTGTACGGCATATATGATATTGTAGTAAAGATAGAGTCACAAAGCCCAGACCATCTGCGGAGCGTAATTACGAACAAAATACGCAAAATAGACAAAGTCCAGTCTACACTTACCATGATGGTAATCGAGGAGCAGGAAAACCTATAAGTTTTTGATAGCCCCGACTAATCTTAAAATCTCTGTTTCTGTGTTAAAAAAATGTGGTGAGGCACGCACGATTTTTCTGTCTGATATTTCACGCATGGCAACAATGATTCTTTGTTTTTCCAAAAACTCGACTACCTGCTGGGGGCTTTTCTCAACAGTAAACGAAACTATGCTTGTTCTTTTTTTCTCATCGTCAGGTCCATACAGCGTTACCCCAGAAATCTTGGCAAGCTCGTCTCTTAGCAGGTTTGCCAGATCAATTATCTTGTGTCTGATATTTGCCAGCCCTAGACTGGACAGAAACATAATCGATGATTCAAGGCCTGCAATTGCGGCAAAATTTCTAAAGCTTGCCTGAAACTTATCAGGAATCTCCTTGTGCACAAGATTGACACCATCGTATGCCATGGAAGACTCGCCAGCCACCTGCAGGGGTTCAAGCAAATTTGCAGACTCTTTTTTGCACACAAATATTCCAATTCCCATCGGTCCGCAAAGCCACTTGTATCCATTGAAGGCCATAAAATCTGCACCAGTCTTTGAAAAATCAAACTCGCCTATGCAGCCAACGGTTTGCGCAGTATCCAAAAAATATGGTACTCCGTTTTCCTTGAGAATCTTACCAACCTCGTTTACCGGCATGATTGCTCCCGTGTTGTATAGAGCATGACTTAGTGCTACAAGCCTTGTATCTTTGCTGATCAGCTGTTCCAATTCTGAAATATCGAAAAAACCATCCTCGTCGGTTTTCATGCTCTGAATCTTGGCCTTTTTTGCAAGGCGCAACCATGGAAAATAGTTGGAATGATGCTCGTGTGTGGTTCCCCTGATTATGATGTTGGATTTTCTTGGAAATGTCATGCCGCCTGCAACAATATTGATCCCTTCCGTCGTGCTCTGTGTAAAAATCAACTCCTCTGGCTTGCAGCCAATCAATTTGGATGTGAGCTGCCTGAGCTTGGCCGTTTTTTCTGCCAGCAGGGAGACAAGCTCGTGTGAATCCGGGCCAAGCTCGTTGTACTGAATAGTAAAGTCAGTCATTGCCTTTATTGTCTGAAGCGGAATAAGTGATGAAGAGGCGCTGTTGAGGTAGATTGTGTCCGTTCTTACAAAGGAATTGGAAATCAGTCCCTCATCTAAAGTCAATATATACCCGAGAGAAAATTACTACCTGTTGCATAAAAACCAACGTGATGTCATTGGCGAACTGGACAAAATGATGTGGAGTGAGCCATTATGTTCAATTTCATTTGATGATGTCATAACAAAGACATACTTGCTTTACAAGCTCGCAACAATTACGGAAATCCCCGTGATTTATCTCGACTTTGATTTATTGTATAGTGGTTATGTGGCTGCAAAAATTTTACCACAAAAACAAAACATCACTCTGTACCAGCCAACACAAAACACATGGAAGGAATTGTTTGCAAACATAGCAGATGAGATCTCACAAAGAAAGTATCTGGTGATTATTGACTCGCTGAATGGATTTTTTACAATGCTTTCTGAGCAAAAAGACTCTGGCAGATTAATCAACAGCATGTTAGTGTTTTTATCCAGTGTAGGATGGGAGGCTGGCTCTGTTGTTATAACTGGATGTATCTCGAAATTCAAAAAGGACGAAGGATGGATCTTGACATCCATTGGAAGACACGTAATTGAAATCAACAAAATGAGCTTGTTTTCTGTAAGAAAGAATTCCGGCCTGATACTGGAATCAGTTGATCACCATAATTCTGTCAAAAAATCATTACAGCTGAATGAGCTGGATCTTTTGTGATCAAAACGCGATCAAAATTATAACACTGTTAAAAAATTGCAAACGCCGTTATAATTGCCAGTTTTTAGGGAAATTATATTAATAGCCTAAAGGAAGTTTATTTGATAAAAATGCCAGTAGCAATTTTACCAGACATTGGCGAACAGATGTGTATTGGTTGCGCACTATGCGTTGAAATCTGCACAAGCCTGGGACCAGATGTACTCAGAGTAAAACCAGTTGAAGGCTGGAAAAGAGGAAAGGCATTTGTCTTTTATCCAGAAAGATGCATTTCGGACGGTGCATGCATCGGCGTGTGTCCAACAAAGGCAATCTTTTGGATGAGACCAATGGACTTCACAGTAGGTCAACCAGTTCCTCTATACAAGAACTCAGTCTTCGTCAAAGGCTGGACTGAACTTATCGACTAGGTTCAGTCTTTCAAATTTCTTTTTCATAATTTTTGTCTAGTGAATGTTCTAATTTGTGGGCAGATGTGAAATGATCAAAGTTAGAAGGGCCAAAACCAAGGACAAAACCGCAATCTTGGATTTGCTTGTAGAGCTGGGCAGACCCGTACCACACAAAAGCCAAAAGGCATTGTTTCTAAAATTAATCCGAAATTACATCTTAGGCAAACAAATTCTCGTTGCGTGTGATAAGGACAAAATAGTGGGGATGGCAAGTGTCGTTTTCATTCCAAGATTAAACCGGACAACGCCGGAACTGTGGATACCGGAGCTCGTCGTATCTGGTCAATACAGAAACAAAGGCATTGGAAAAAAACTAATGAGTTCCTGCCAAAAACTGGTAAAAAAGAAAAAAGTGTTTTCGGATTGGACTGGAATCCGGTAATCAAAGAAGGGCAGCCCGGCGATTCTACAAAAAAATTGGGTTTGACAACGTCGCAGTTACTCTGACAAAAAAGCCCTAAGCTACTGCAGAAGTTCTGGGTGCAGGGAGACGAACCTTGTTTACTGCATCAACCAGGTCTTGCTGCGTTATTTTGATGTCTCTGTATGATTCTGTCTGTCCTCCTACATGCCGCCTGAGAGCAGCAATGGCTGCCCTTGAGCATACTGCCGCAATCTCTGCTCCCGTAAATCCATCTGTCATATCGACAAGCTTCTCTAGGTTGACATTGTCTGCAAGGGGTTTTTTCCTTGTGTGAATCTTAAAGATATGTCTTCTACCCTTTGCGTCTGGCCTTGGTACCTCGATTATCCTATCAAATCTGCCAGGTCTTAGCAGTGCTGAATCTACAATGTCCAGGCGGTTTGTTGCACCAACTACCAACACACCATGCAGCTCTTCGAGGCCGTCAATTTCCGTCAGTATCTGGGATACTACGTTTTCTGTTACGTGTGAGGAATCAGCACTATTTCTTGTAGGGACAAGCGCATCTATCTCGTCAAAGAAGATTATGCACGGCGAGGCCTGTCGTGCCTTCCGAAATATTTCGCGTACTCCTTTTTCGGACTCGCCGACCCACTTTGAGAGCAGCTCCGGCCCTTTGACTGAGATAAAGTTGGATTCGGTCATCTTTGCAAGCGCTTTTGCAATCAAAGTCTTCCCAGTTCCCGGGGGACCGTGAAATAAAATTCCCTTTGGGGGGGACACATCAACATACTGGAATGCCTCTTTGTGCTTTAGCGGCCACTCTACTGCCTCTTTGAGCTCTTCTTTGAGTGACTCCAGTCCACCAACGTCATCCCATGTCACATTGGGGACCTCGACAAGCACCTCCCTGAGGGCTGACGGCCTTACCTCCTTGAGGGCGTCTCTAAAGTCCTCGTCTACGATTTTTATTTTTTGCAAAATCTCTGCTGAAATCTTTTCCTGATCCAAGTCAATGTCCGGCAAAATTCTCCGCAACGATCTCATTGCAGATTCTTTTGCCAGTGATTCCAGGTCCGCACCTACAAACCCATGCGTTACTTTGGCAATTTGTTTTAGGTTTACCTTTTCATCTACGGGCATTCCTCTGGTGTGGATATTTAGTATCTCTAGGCGGCCCTCCTCGTCTGGTATGCCTATTTCTATTTCCCTGTCAAAACGTCCAGGTCTCCTTAATGCAGGATCAATCGAGTCAGGTCTGTTCGTCGCTGCAATCACTACCACCTTGCCTCTTGATCTCATTCCGTCCATTAGCGTGAGCAACTGGGAAACGATTCTTTTTTCCACCTCTCCTGTCACCTCGTCGCGCTTTGGCGCAATGGAATCTATTTCATCAATGAAGACTATGCTCGGGGTATTTTCCTCTGCCTGTTTGAATATCTCACGCAGCCTTTCCTCGGACTCGCCATAGTATTTGCCCATTATCTCGGGGCCTGAAATCGAAGTAAAATGCGAGTTTGTCTCTCCAGCCACCGCCTTTGCAAGGAGGGTTTTTCCCGTGCCCGGAGGCCCGTACAAAAGAACTCCCTTTGGAGCCTCGACGCCTAGTTTTTCAAACAGTTCTGGGTGGCGCATGGGCAATTCCACCATTTCCCTTATTTTCTGGACCTCCTTTTTTAGGCCGCCCAAATCATCGTAGGTTATTCTCGGTATGGTGTTATCTACTGATTTTGTCATGGTGCCAAGCTTGAACTTTGTCTTCTGAGTGACGATTACCGGCTTTGCTGGCGTGGTAGATGTGATAACTAGCTGGGTTTTTCCACCAAGCGAGGTATTTACAATAATGGTGTCTCCGGTGGTAAAGACGTGTCCCTCGTACAGCGATGACATGTATTCCTGGAGCCCTTCGACTGTTATTTTTTCCACGGGCGAAAGCACAATCTGGTCCGCTTCCGCGGAATCTACAGTTTTGAGCGATGCCTTTTCTCCAATCCCTGCACCAATGTTGTGTCTTGTCAGGCCGTCAATCCTGATGACTCCAGAACCAAAATCATCTGCAGATCCAGGCCAAATCTTTACATGGGTTTTTTTGTTTGCCACAAGCTCGACAATTTGTCCTGTCTGCCATTTGTTTTCCCTGACTATTTTAGGATCAATTACCGCAATTCCCTTACCAACAAGCTTCTGTGGGATTTCGTCAATTCTTAATATGATGTCTATCATGGTATCACCATAAAAAGGGAGGTTAGTTTACCTCCACTGTTTTGCCTTTCGGCCTGTCTTCCTTTAGAGCAAACTGCACCTCCAGGATTCCATTTGTGTATGTTGCTTTCACCGAATCCGAGTCAACCTTGTGTCGGATTGGAACCCTGCCGTGGTACTTTTTGTCTCCACACTCTGCATCAATGTTGACCGTATTGCCTTCCACTAGTATTTTGATGTCTTTTTTCTCAACTCCTGGCATTTCTGCTATGAGTTTGAGAACTCCTTCCTTTTCGTCAACGATTGTGTCTGCAATTGGCTCCCGCGTGTCAGCCGTTGGAAGCAGGCCCGGCCTGACATTTCCGTATTCTCTCACTTGCGGTCTGCCGTCTGGCCCAATGGTCATAGAATAACCATAATAAAATGGCCCAAAGGTCTTGCCGCCTGATTTTGTAGCCTCGTCAAAGATATCGTCAAGATCCATAAAGGACCTGGACATTCTCTTGAAGAGTCTGTCGAATTCCTCATCGAAGAACATTGTCATAAACACCTATTGGTTGTAATAGTTATGACAAAATATAAAGATATCGCAGATTTGCCAATATCGTGACACAAACCTATTATATATGACATAACATAATGGTGTTATGAGAACTGCCAGCCTTTCTGTGCCTGAAGCGGTACGTGAAATCATCACGAGGAATCGCTCTATTTATGACTGTATGAAAATGGACGTCATCAACTATACTGCGCTGGCTGTAAAAATCCAACCTGACGTGGAAAGGCACCTTGGCAACCAGGTTAATCTGAACACCATAGTTGTGGCCATCAAGCGTTATGCGGATTCTTTTGAAGAAAAAGACGAGGTAAAACCCGAACCCATCCTCAAAAATGCAAGGCTCTCGCTTACCGATGGAATACTGGACATTAAATTTTCTACAAGTGAAATGGACAAAAACGACGCAACATCGATTTTGAACAAATTCGAGCAATATGATTCTGATTACGAGTTTTTCAAAATGGCGGACTCGACATTCCGGGTTTTAACGGAAGATCTCGCCGATATCAGAAGAATATTTGACTCGTTTCCTTCTGCAAAAAACCTTTTCAACACCGGTCTGGCAAAAATCAAGATTAGAATTCCGCAGGACCAAAACAGAACTGACGTGGTATCCTATGTGGCAGAACTGCTTCACACAAACGGAATCGAGCTCCAAAATGCCTTCTTTTCTCAGGACGACATCATACTGGTCCTAAGAGAGGAGAACGCATCAAAAGCATACGAGGTCTTGCGGGCCGATATAGCAAGATGAAACCCGCACACAAAATTAGTCAATTTTAAAATATCAGCCAGTTTTTCTGATTTTTTATTAAATGATTTTAAAATGTTGAGAAGATTAAATTCCGATGTTCTCCGGCTTGGAAATCTCTAGATAAATTTTGTCGCCAACAGACAACCCAAGTTCCTTGTACTCTCGCATGTCGAGCTTGATACTTGTTACTGCGCCTGGCATTCCAAAGACCCCGCCTGAGAACATTTTGTTCAAACCTTTCATCATGTCGTCCATATTGGAAAACCCCATCACGCCTGTGCCAAGGGGGGATTGTGGAAACTGGCTGCTCTCCTTAAAATCCTTGGCAGGGGAAAGTGACACTACTACATATGGTGCGCCATCTGGGGCTGCGTCTATTCTAACTATGATGTATTCTTTTTTCATATGTTCTGGCAGTCATTTTTGTGATATTTAATTCTGTGTAATTGACAGGGATCCTGCTCGTCTTTACTTGGGGCAGCTGAAGAAGGTCTGTCACAAACTAAAATTGGAGGAATACCGTCTAGTTTAACGATCTCTCAAACTATTTTATTCTTATGGACTTGATCCGCGCATCTTCTGTGTCTACTGGCTGATCAAACGCATTTGTTTCCAAGGCAGCGATCTTGTCAACAACACCCTTTCCTTTTGTTACCTCGCCAAAGATGGTGTACTGGCCATCAAGCCACGCCCCGTCTCCAACCATGATGAAAAACTGCGAACCACCACTGTTGATGTCTTGGCCTCTGGCCATTGATACAACATATTTTGTGTGTTTGAGGTTGCTGATCTCGGCATCAACTGTGTATCCTGGTCCTCCGTAACCCCAGATGCTGGTATCGGAGGTCTTTGTGTTTGGATCACCGCCCTGTATCATAAAACCTGAAATAATTCTATGAAATAATGTTCCGTCGTAGAATTTCGATTTTGCAAGTTTCTTAAAGTTTTCAACGGTTTTTGGCGCAACATCTGGTTTTAGCTTGATTTCAATATTTCCCATCGAGGTAGAGATTTTTGCAGTGTTGCCCTTTGAGGTGGATTTTTTGGCCAAATCCTTTTTGGCTACTTTGCTTTTGGTGACTTTGGACTCTGTACCATAGGCACTGTCAAAGGCAATAGAGCTAATCAGCAATATCCCAAAAACTACTGCACAAACACCAGCAAAGCGTGATGAAATAAGCATCTGTTTTCGGATGAAAATGGCTTATTTTAAAGGTTAGTAGAAGAAATACGCATCTTCTTAGCTGCCCACGGG
>SBBK01000041.1 GCA_005240025.1 archaeon | reverse complement strand
TTCACTCAACGCGCAACTAAAAGAAAAAGAAAGACTGGAACGAGATCATGATGTCGCCGCAGAGAGAATAAAAAATGCCGAGTCTCTGATTTCCATCCATAAATCAAAGGTTTTGCAAGATCAAAAGGAAATGTCTGAAATTAACGCGAAGCTCAAGCAACAGGGAAAACTTGTATCACCTACAACAAAAACGATCCCCGAACTGGATGCCCTCATCTCGCAGCTATCCTCAACCAGAGACAAAATCAGGGATAAAAAATCAGAGTTAAATTCGTTAGACGCTGACTTGGCAAAACTAAAAAAACGTCTTGGGGATTTCATCGGTCTGCCGGTTGCACAATATGCTGATCTAAAAAAGGAACTGCAGGATATCAGACAAAGACTCAAAGAAATCCAGCCCGATTTTGATGCACATAACAGGCAAAAAATCGAGATTGAAAAGGAAAAAAAAGACATCAAAAAATTGCTTGATGATCTGCAAAATCTCGGGGCAAAATGTCCCTGTTGTGAGCACGAGTTGACAGAAGAGCACAAAAAAATGCTAGAAAATGACCGAAAATCAAGGCTGGCAGATTTGGAGTCAAAATCGGACCAAATTGAGGCTAAAATTCAGGGCGTCGCCATGATGATTGAGCAACTACAAACCAACGAAGCACAAAAAGACCAAAAACAAAGGGAGATGGAAAAAATTATGCCGCTCAGGGAGGAGTGGTTTGAAAAGAATCACGCAAGTGTCATTCTGAGAGACGAAATTCAAAAATTAGAGTCTGGATTTGTGGTGGACGAACCTGCATTTCAAACGCAAAGCAACAATGCGCTGACTTTTACTATGCGACTGAAAGATGAGAAAACCAAGTACGAAAATTCCATGCAGCTGGTTATGGAGTTAGAATCATCAAAATACAGACTGCAGCAGTCAATCAAAGAAAATCAAGAAAAACTCGAGGAGCAAAATAACATAATCATACAACTGAACGAAAAAACCAAATCCATTTCAGGCCAGCTAAAACAATTTGGCGAACTTGATAAAACACATGCAGAAAAATCCCAACAGCAGTCTAATTTGGAAGACAAAATCGGCAATAATAGGGTTTTATTGGCAGAAGACAATTCCAAACTACAAAACGAAAAATCAAAAATCCAAAACCTTGAAGCGGAAATCAACAACGCACATATCTGGAAAGAGAAACACCGGAAATTCTCAAATTATTATTCGTGGATTCGGGAATTTTTCATTCCGACAATTGACAAAATCGAAAAACAAGTCTTGCTGTCGATACAACAAAATCTAAACGAGATATATCGAAGATGGTATTCTGTTCTAATTGATGATGTGACAAAAGAGTCGAGAATCAATGAAGAGTTTACTCCTATCGTGGAGCAGGACGGATACGTACAGGATGTGGAGTTTTTAAGTGGCGGCGAAAAAACAAGCGTTGCACTTGCGTACCGACTGGCACTCAACTCCATGATGAGGCGGGAATCCGATGGTTTGAAGTCGAATCTCCTTATTTTGGATGAGCCAACTGACGGATTTTCCAAAGCGCAGCTACTAAAGGTGCGAAACCTGCTCAATGAGCTAAAATCACAGCAAATCATTCTGGTTTCACACGAAAAAGAGCTAGAGACGTACGTGGATAACATCTTTCAGATTACCAAGGATTCTGGCGTTTCAAAGGTAACGCAGCTTGGCAGCAGCTAGGCAGGAGTTGATCCTGCCGCATGAGCGAGCAATGACCCAATTCGAGGTGGGATCCAAGAAAATACAAGTATTTTTTAAAATTTACATAAATTTTACATAAAGTTTTAATTCTAACAAAATTCTCATCCGGTAAAATAGATAATCTTAAAAATATTGAATGTGTAGAAATTACACGTTTAGTTATCCTGATACGATTCTCACAAATGCAGTGGAAGACAAGGTGGCAAAAAAGCTTCACAGGCACCTTTTGTCACTGGGACTGGACTGCAAGCTCATTCCTGACGGCACGCTGGATTTTGAGTACGATTACCCAAGATCGTCCCTTGATGGCCCAAATCCCGGAATTGCAAGCAGGGGTGTCATGAAGGTAGCTGACAGCATCGATTTTTTGGATATCCTGAAAAGAAAAACTGTGACCAAAAGCGAGTTTGCTCCAGGCAGCATATATGGGATGGGGGTGGCCGAAGGAACCACGTGGAAGATCAGGTACTTTCTTTCATTTCCAGAGCTAAGTGTCGGGCCACTAAACATCGGCACTCTGACAAAGATCCTAAAAGGCAAGCTAAAATCCAAAGTGGAGGACTTTATCTGGGATGGCTATGGAAAGCTAACTACCCTTCCACCAGGACTGATTCAGGATGATGTCGTTGCAACACTCAATGCGGACACACACCTCAAAGAACTAATGATGCACGGCCTGCTAAAGGAACATGTCATCACGGTATCTGTCTATGCTCCAAGGACAAAGGTCAATTATGAAATATCCCAAATAGTCAGGGACGATTCGTACTGGTACAAGTACAAGCCCAAAAAGGAATCACACGCCAAAATACTGATAACCTCAGAGTGGAAGGGACAAAACGATCTTTTCATAGACAAGGAAACCCTTGAAATGTACCAGAGAATTGCCGCGGACATAAAAGGACTGGTAGAAAAGGTGCGCTACCACCTGATAACAAAATAATCCGCCCCTATAATTTCCGATGTTACTCCGATTCTTTTGTGATCAGTTTTGACATCGTGACATCGATGGGTATTTTTTGTTCTATGCCAAACGCAATCGACGACAAATTCCTGACCTCAAAATCAATGAGCCTTGTTATTGCCACCACCGTAGAATAGCTAAAAATGCGCACAAACTCGCTCTGCATGGTGTCGTAAATCAGGCGCTCAAAATCTCTCTCAAACTGGTTTATTGCATCGATCGGGTCTTCTTGTTGTTGCGGGGCAATTCCCTTGTAACGTGTGCTGGCAAGTTCGCCAAGCACCCCCTTTATCGAGTCTGCAGAGATCATTCTTGTGAACAATTCTTTTTTGCCCGCGGTCTGTGTGACAACCAGATTTTGAATCTGATTCTCGTCAAGGCCCCAGAACTTGCCTCTCAAAATGCACATGATGTTGTAATAATCAATCTCCATTCCGCACAAAACGTGCAGGCCAAAATCTGGCGAACTCTTGATAGCACGATCCAGGTTCTCATAAAAAAACTTGTCAAAATACAGATCAAGTGCTTGAATCTGCTTTTTTTCATTGTACAGAGAATACGCCTTTTCGACCTGGTCTCCTATCCCTATGCCGCGAAGTGTTCCAATTGCCTCATCGACATCCTTGGCAATCAGTGCCTTGAGAACTATGTCGCGCTCTTTGATGAGCTCTTCGGCGTGCAGGCTCAGGCCGACCTCGATTTCTTCCTGCGTTCTACCAAGAATCTTGCCCTTTATTATCATCTTGAGGTTCTGCAAAATGAATCTCAAATAATACGCAAAAAGCAGATTCGAGCTGCCAACGGACTGCATCATTTTGTGGTGTAGGTTTGCCTGTCTTTCTCGCAAGGCAAGCTCGATTTTTCGCGCATTGTATGGTTTTTGAATTTTGGATATCACATCGCTATATGCAGTGTTTTTTATTCTGGTTACAAGCTCGTCCAGGTCTCTGGACTCGGCAAGCAACTGAAAGTCTTTTTTTGAAAGCAGCTTTCCTTTGAGGCTGTATGCTCTGACTCCAGCATACACTAACAATGCGGCAGTAACCACAGTAAACCTCCCCTCAAATTCAACGGAGATTTTATTTGGGCGCTATAAAAATGAAGAGAATTACATTACTTTCAATAAATTCTATTGAAATTATATTGATTTTTTTGATTATTTGAAATATTTACATATTTAAATCAAATAAATGGAACGGCCGTGTAGAAATCATCGATTTTTAACAAATTTGTAGATCAGATTTCATGGGCAGATCTAAAGCTAACCACGCCATTACCATACCCGATGAAGCCATC
>SBBK01000065.1 GCA_005240025.1 archaeon | reverse complement strand
TGCCTGTCAGAAAAAATTGACGCATTGACAATAGTTCCATATTTCTTGTATCCGGGAAGAAAAGTCAAAGCTGCAATAAGTGAGGCTGCCAGATATCAGGACAAGACAGACGCCAAGATCATCATTACAAAACCAATGAGTATGCACAAAACCATGTACGAGATTGTGGATTCAAAAATAGAAAAGGTTCTCGCAAAAAACAACGTACCCTTACCCAAATCTAGCATAGATGTTCTTGTGATAGGCCATGGGAGCAAGGACCCGGATGCAAAGATTTCCATCAGATATGTGGTTGACAATTTGGCTTCCATATACAGAAACATTGGTTATTGTTTTCTTGAAATAGAAGAGCCCAACATATGCCAAGGAATAAGAGAATGTAACATGCACAGCCCGGAACTTTTGGTGGTGGTATTCTATTTTCTGCATGAGGGTGCGCATGTCAAGAAAGACATTTACGGAGATCTCAACCCAGCAATAGCAGAATCAGGCATCAAGAACGTTTTGATAACGGAGCACATTGGCACAGATAGTAGAATGATTGATTTTATAATTGAGCGGGCGAGGGAGACAGAAAGTGCAGACTAGGAAGGGCCAGTCAATCGAGGATCAAAGCATGGAAATTATTGAAAAGGAGATAGGCGTACACCCGTACACGGGTTATGAATGGCAGGTAGTAAGGAGAATAATTCACTCTACTGCTGACTTTGATTTTGCAAGGCAAAACAGGATAATCTTTCACAAGGACGCCCTCAAAAATGGACTTGATGCACTACGCTCTGGCAGGAGCATCATAGTTGATGTAAATGGAATCATTGGTCTTTTGAACAGACAAAACTTGGAAGATTTTAAAAATAAAGTAATATGCGACATTGCAAATCCTGTGGTTGTAAGTGAGGCAACGAGGTTCAACAGGACACGTGCACAAACGGCAATGCGTATGAGAGCAAATGAAATGAATGATGGTGTGGTCGTGATAGGAAATGCACCAACGGCACTTTTGGAAGTAGTCCAGATGGTAAGAGAGGGGATGGTGTCCCCGAAGTTGATAATTGGGATCCCGGTAGGCTTTGTTTGCGCTGTAGAATCAAAAGAAGAGCTTCAGACCATAGATGTTCCATACATAACCAACGTAGGCCGAAAGGGTGGAACACCGTGTGCTGCCGCAATAATAAATGCATTATTTAAGATACTTCACGAATCAGCGCCTTGAGAAATCAAGACATCTTGTGACAAAGTTTTCTGCATGCAGACCTCGATCAAAGTAAAGGTGCATGTAAGAGGCAAGGGTACTGTATTCTAGCAGCCCGTCCTTTTTGTTCCGTATTCCTGCGCCTATGGTCAGATCGTATGCAAATTTGGCGTCCTTGGGTACAGTATTGAGCTCAGAATAATGAAATTCGTGACCAAATAACTTGGTTGATTGCCTTGCTACAAGGCAATGCGAGATGGTGCATCCTCTTGTGTAATTTAGTGTCATTTTTTTTTCCATGCTTGTTTCGGCGTCAAAAAGGCCTATCATTTTGTATTTTTTGTTCCCATATTCGATGGATTTTGTTAGATACATCAACCCCCCGCATTCTCCATAGATTGGCATTCCTTGTTGCGCGAGTTTTTTAATCGAGTTTTTCATGGCATGATTTTTTTCAAGTGGCTGCCCCAACACCTCTGGGAATCCGCCTCCAATGTAAAGCCCGCAACATTGAGGAGGGGAATGATCTGAGATTGGGCTGAAGAACTCTATGTGCGCGCCTTGCCGCCTTAGTGCATCCAAGTTATCATAATAATAAAAATTAAAAGATTTGTCAAGTGCGACGCCTATTGTTATGCTGGCTTTTTTGTTTTTTTCTGTTCTAGCATGAGGGAGAGATCCGGTTCCTTTTGCAATACTGATTATCCTGTCTACATCAAGATATGCTGACATGGATTTTGCTATCCCGGATATTTTTTGTTTTACTTCATTTTGTTCTATGACAGGTATCAAGCCGAGGTGCCTTGACTCCAGGGAGAGATTGTTTTTTGGAATGCTGCCAAGAATTGGAATTTTTAGGGGTGCTAGTGCTTTTTTGCACATTTCTTCGTGTTTTTTGCTTCCAAGCTTGTTGAGAATGAATCCTGCGATCCTCGAATTTTTGTGAAATTTCACATATCCAAGTGCTGTTGCACCAATAGAACGGGCCGTTTTGCTTGCGTCAAGGACCAGTATTACCGGTGTATCCAAAAGCGAGGCGACGTGATGTGTGCTGGACTGGTTTGAGTCGCCGGAAAACCCATCGTAAAGTCCCATCACCCCCTCAATAACAGAGATGTCAGATGCAGAGTTTTTGACAAAACTGTTGACAAGTGCGTTTTTGCCCATTATCCAATAATCAAGGTTCCTTGTGAGATTGCCAGAGATCGCAGAAAGATACGTTGGATCGATGTAGTCAGGCCCAACCTTGAATGGTTGCACGGAGTAACCATTGTTTTTTATGGCATGGATTATCGAACACGTGATGGATGTCTTGCCGACACCGCTTGTTGCTCCTGCTATGACAATTCTCGGTATTTTTTGCTTTTTTGTCACATATGAAATTGATATACGGCATCTTTTTAGTATTCAGTTGTGACTTTACCTTGTTGGAAAAAGATGACGGCCTCGTCATAGTGTATACTGGTAAGGGAAAGGGAAAAACTACAGCAGCTCTAGGCATGGCACTAAGAGCAGTAGGATACAATCACAAAGTTTGCATGATCCAGTTCATCAAGGGCTCTTGGCATTATGGTGAGATGACCTCATCAAAACGGTTGGAGCCAGAATTTGAGCTTACAGCTGCAGGCAAGGGGTTTGTGGGTATTTTAGATGACAACACTCCAAAAGAGGTTCACCAGAAGATTGCGCAGCATGCAGTTGAGATGAGCAAGGAAAAGATCCTCTCCGCAAAATACGATCTGGTCATTCTAGATGAGATCAATTACGCAATAAATTTGGGTTTGATTGAGCTCGAGTCGGTGCTAGAACTGATAAAGATTAGACCGCGACAGATGACACTGGTCTTGACAGGGAATTACGCAAGACAAGAAATCATTGATACTGCAGATCTGGTAACAGAAATGAAGGAGATAAAACATCCCTTCCAGCGTGGCGTTAGGGCAAAAAAAGGCATCGACTTTTAGCAGAATAACCAGACAACAAAGTTTTTGGCAACAACATTAAATTACGTAGCTCGGGTCAGAGTTTGCGTTGGCCACAGAATCACAAGAACTTCCAGAAATTGGTGAGATTATCATTGCAACCATAACAAAACTTACCGATCACGGGGCATATGTGACGCTTGATGAATACAACAATCTTCAGGGATTTTTGCACGTATCCGAGATAGCTCCCGGCTGGGTTCGTTCCATTGGCAAATTTGTAAGGGAGGGAGAAAAAAAGGTGCTGTTAGTAAAAAAAGTGAACCCCGGAAGATCGGAAATTGATCTTTCGCTAAAGCAGGTATCCAAGGACCAGCAAAAGAAGAAGCTTCTCGAGGTAAAAAGAATCGAAAAAGGCAGGACTCTCTTGCAGACCGTCAAGGAATTGGCGTCGTTATCAGACAGGGATCTTGAACATCTTGAAGACGCGATTTTTTCAAAATACGACTTTGTTTATGACATGTTTTTGGATGTGGTAACAAAAGGCATTACAGTAATTGATGAGCTCAAACTGCCAAAAAAAACCCTCACAGCAATCGAGGATGCAAGCTCAAAAATCAAGCCCCCATCTGTAGAGATACGTGGGATTTGCAATCTTACATGTAATCAATCAAACGGGATAGAAATAATCAGAAATGCGATTCTTGATTCCATCGGCGATCAAGGTTCCAACATAAGCGTAACGTACATCGGTGCGCCAAAGTACAGAATAAGCGTGAAGGGTCATGACTTTAAGACAGCAGAAAGAATGCTAAAACCGGTCCTGGATAAGATTCAAAAGATAATTGAAAAAAATAGTGGCACGTTTGGTTTTGCAAGAGAGGAATCAAAAAAGACGAGGGAGGGCTAGGCGTGAAATTTCAGATTCGCAAGTGCCCAGATTGCAAAACATATACTCTAAAGGATCAGTGCCCCAAGTGCAATTCCAAAACCGTTATGGCCCATCCGGCCAAGTTTTCTCCCGACGACAAATATGCCAGATACCGCATAATGCAAAAATTCAAAGACTAGCTGGCAGAGATTGTTATTCTTTTGATTCGCGCGCTTTCTATATCAACTGGTTGATCCTTGAGGTTGGTTTTCAGGGCAGCGATCTTGTCAACGACATCTTGGCCTTCTATTACCTCACCAAAAATTGTATACTGTCCGTTCAACCATGGTGCCTCGCCAGTCACTATGAAAAATTGCGAACCCGCACTGTTTATGTCCTGACTGCGAGCCATAGATACGATGTATTTTGTGTGCCTGAGGTCGCTTATTTCTGCAGCAATTGTATAGCCTGGCCCCCCGGCGCCCCATGTCTGCTCCGGGGAGGAGATGGTGTTTGGATCGCCCCCCTGGATCATAAAGCCCGCAATTATTCTGTGGAATAATGTGCCGTCATAGAATCTCGAGTTGGCAAGTTTGACAAAGTTTTCAACTGTTTTTGGCGCGACCTCTGGCTTTAATGCAATTACTATATTGCCAAATCCAGTCTCCAGTATGGCAACCTGGTTTTTAGTTACTGGAGCTTCCGTAGGTATTGTTTGAGTTGCTTGTGTTGGTTTGTCTTGCGGGACATAATTTTTGTTCACCTCATAAATCAACACGCCGTTTATTGGACCTGCATCTTTTCTTGCAAAGCTAGATGACATGTATGCCAGTTTTAGTGGACCGCTGCCATCCTTTGGGTATTTGATGTCATCAATGAAAATTGGTGTAAAGCCGCTGACATATGTTTGAGATTGTTTTTGACCTGCAGTATCGACATACACAAGTGTTGAAAAAGGTATCATTCTGCCCATCATCGTGTTGGTGAGAAATTCCGGCGTCGGGCTGACGCCATCGTCATAGACATAATCCTCGATGCGTACTCCGGCTATTCTCATGATCCAGCCTTTTTTGCTTTCGTCGCCTCCTCCTTGGAGGATAAATATCGGAGGATCTTCGCTGTTTGCACGCTGTCCGGCAATGTAGAGTAAAACATAGTCGGCATCAATTTCCTGAAGTATTTTCCACGCCTCATCTGGCGTGCTAAGAAACATTTTTGCTATTTGTTTTATTCGCCAGTCAATCAGGGTGGCGTTATCTGCGACGGATTTTCGCTCACCAAGTGTGGTTATCCAGTAACCATAGTCCCACCATGACGCAACAACTGCATCGTTGGGCGTGTTTTTCTTTAACCAGTCCATTGCATCAAGCCAGTCTGTTGTTGCGATGTTGTAGTTGCTCCCTCCGTTCAGTATGGTAGGAGGCACCTTTGCTGCGTTTATCCAGTTCGAGTCAGAAGGAAATGTTAACGGTATGATTAGCAAGATTGCAATCAGTACAGAAAAGGAAATCTTGAGTGTTTTTGGATGCGATTTGATTAGTTTTTTGGTTTCTTTTCGTTCCGGCTTGAAGATTTCCTTTGCAAGTAACGAGAGACCAAGTGCGCCAAGTATGATTAGTGAAAGTGAGGAATACAATTCCAGTCTTATGAATGCTGAGCTTATGTAGACTCCAAGAAAGCCAAAGATCAGCGCAAATACGTGCATATCACGCTTGTCGTTGGATTCGTTTGTGAGGTTCCTGAACACTAGCCATATTCCTATTCCGCCAAATATCATAAAGACGGAATTAAACAGGAATGATTGAAATATTGTTGTGGTAGAATGTTCTGCAATCGAGTCTACAAGCGGATCTATCGTGGTCAAAAACGGGTTAATTGCATTAAGATATCTAAAACTTGGCAAACCCAGGACGCTTGCGGAAAGAATACCAAGGCCTGCCAAAATAACAGCTATCAAGAAGAGCCCACCATTGCGTTTTTTGTGTTCCTTGTTCAGATTTTGGACAAACGAGCAGGCAACCAAAAACGCCGTCGGGCCCAATATCATAAAGCCGCTTGCTTTTGCAAGGTACACTATTCCCGGTCTTTCAAGCGGTGCCAGCGATATTGCCAGTCCTAGGATAAACACAGGCACTGCCCACCTCAGAAAATTAGTGTCACTTCTTACAAATGGGAGTGAGATTATGAAAAGGCCTACAGGTATCACAAAAAAGTCCGTGCCGCCCCAGGCAGACAGCGCAAAGCCAAGGAATATTCCACCTCCAATTAATTTGAGGAAAGCAACCCTGCGTGATGCTGATTTGAGCCCGCTGAGAAACAGATAGACACCCAGCAATCCGTAGAACAGCCCAAGCGGCTCTGACTTGAACCAGCCTATCGATCCTCTTGTGATTATTGGGAGTGATATTGCATAGAGCAGCGAGGCAAACAAGCCTGCGGTCGTACCGCCAATAACCCTTACCAGAGCAAAAACGACAACGGCAGTAAGTGAGCCAAAAATGACCGGGAACAAGATTGTAAAGCCATACAGATCCGAGCCTCCCCCGAATGCGCCATAAAGTATTGCCGTAGTCACGTGCAGCATGGCTTGGGACGAGCCGGCTACGTCCCTGCCAAATGGGTACCAGCTCATATCGTCGTGCCAGCTCAGATATGCAGGCAGCCCATTTTCCACTATGAACTTTGTTGCCCGATAATTAAAAAACGGATCAAACTCGTTTAACTGAAAACCATATTCTGCTGGTTGTGAACGAATCAGTGCAGCTATTGTAAATGAGAGTGAGAGAATTCCAATTATCAGTAGATGATGCAGGTAAAACTCGAAACTGCCAACGGAAAATAATTTTTTATTAGAAACCAATTGATACTTTCCCGGAAAGTGCACTTATTTACTCTTTTGGGATTTTTGGTTACACACTATGCCTGAGAATTAATTGGAGGCATGTGGACCAAGTAGAAAAATTTAACTTTGAGAATCGTCAAGTGGCAGATATGATTTTACAGAGTTCTGCCTTCAAAGATTGCGGCGAGATTCCAAAAAAACATGGATACAAACAGGACAATACAAATCCCCCGCTCGGGATAAAGGACATACC